>NZ_JBFUJG010000001.1:0-300487 GCF_056401495.1 Mucilaginibacter sp. P4_E8 | reverse complement strand
GAGTATATAT
This sequence comes from Mucilaginibacter sp. P4_E8, assembly GCF_056401495.1. Taxonomy (NCBI): domain Bacteria; kingdom Pseudomonadati; phylum Bacteroidota; class Sphingobacteriia; order Sphingobacteriales; family Sphingobacteriaceae; genus Mucilaginibacter; species Mucilaginibacter sp. P4_E8. Next base: position 300,477 of record NZ_JBFUJG010000001.1, on the reverse strand, counting down.
GTACTATGCCACAGTGCAATGCCATCGGTTTTGGTAGAAACAGGATATATAAACAACCCTGATGATGAAAAATACCTAAATTCGGAAGATGGACAAAACGAAATTGTGGCTTCCATCGTTAGGGCTTTAACAACTTATAAAAAAGAGATGGAATTAGTGTCGCGATAATTCACTATAAAACGTACTATATAAAAGCACTAAAAAGAACCACAGCAAAACTACTTAAACCCCATAACAACTCTGCTTAATGAAAATCTCAAACGAAACAAAAATAGGAGCACTTACGGCCATAGCAATTACCATACTTTTATTAGGATACAGCTTTTTGCGGGGAAATGATGTTTTTTCGGGGTCAAACAAATATTATGCTGTGTACCGAAGCGTAGAAGGGCTTGCTTTGGCCAAACCTGTATTGGTTAACGGGTTTCAGATTGGGCGGGTATCAAGTATGAAGCTACAGCCCGACGGACATACCATTGTGGAGTTTAAAATTGACCCGGATTACGTTATACCTAATAATACACTTGCAAAACTGTCAAGTACCGACCTTTTGGGCAGCAAGGCAATAGTTTTTGAGCTTGGAAACAGTAAGGTACCTGCCGAAGATAAGGACACATTAAAGGCCGATATACAAGGCAGTCTTGCTGAAAGCCTGCAGCCTATCCAAAAAAAGGCCGAGATGCTGATATCAAAAATGGATTCATCACTGGCAGCCATTAATAAAATATTGAATCCAACTTTTCAAAAAAATATTGACCGCAGCTTCATGAGCATTGCCAATTCGTTGCAAACCCTTGAAGGCACTACTAAAAAAATTGACAACCTGGTTGGTTCACAATCCGGCCATATTGATGCCATCCTCTCCAATGCCGAAGTTGTTTCGGGTAGTTTAAAAACCAGCACAGCCCATATAGAAGGGATGAGTGCTAATTTTGAGAAAGTGAGCAATGATATAGCTGCTTCGAATATTAAGCAAACCCTTGATAATGCCAATAAAGCCATGGCCGATCTTCAGGCTACTATCAACAAGATCAATACCAGCCAGGGTTCGCTGGGTTTATTACTTAATGATGATAAGATGTATAAAAATCTTGCAGATGCTTCAAACAACCTGAACAACCTGTTTATTGATCTGAAGGCACATCCTAAACGTTATGTAAGCTTTTCGGTTTTTGGCGGCAAGAAAGATTGATTTATTAGAGTCAAGAGTTTAGAATCAAGAGATAAGACTACTTAAAATTTGAATAATAAAAAAGCAGACGATCATCGCCTGCTTTTTTTATGTCTTGTCTCTTGATTCTAACCTCTTTGTTCTTCCCTACTCGATACTGAATGTTTTTCCTTCAATTGCCAGTTCTGTTGCCGGAAAAACGCTTCGCGCCTCATCAAGCAACTCATTTAAAGTTTTATACCTGGCCGAAAAATGGCCGATCAACAGCTTTTTCGCATTGGTTTTTAATGCTATTTGTGCTGCCTGCAGCGCTGTGGTATGATGCGTAATTAGCGCCCTGTCCAACATATCATTTAAAAATGTGGCCTCATGATAAAGTACCGTAACATTGCTGATCTGATCAAAATATTGCTCATTATACAATGTATCTGAACAATAGGCATAAGCTTTAGGCGCCTCAGAATCGGTAGTTAAGGTATCATTTTTATATACCGTGCCATTTGTTGAAGTATAATCCTTCCCCTTTTTAAGCGCCGTATAGTACTCAACAGGAATATTTAACTCATCCAGCTTTTCTTTTATCAATTTGCGTAAACGCTTTTTTTGCCTGAAAATAAAACCGGTACAATCAATACGATGATCAAGCGGAATGGTTTCAATAATGATATCATTATTGTTTACTATCACTTCGGCCTTTTGGGCGTTTGTAAAAGTATACTCAAGCGGAAACTGTAGTGTGGTTTCTGAATATTTTAATTGCAGATCAATAATTTCTTTTAAGTGTGCCGGGCAAAAAAGGTAAAGAGCTTTTTTGCGCCCGTTAAGATGCATGGATGATAGTAAACCTACCAGTCCCAAATAATGATCGCCGTGAAGATGGCTTATAAATATATAATCAATACGGCTGGCTTTAATATCAAAACGCAGCATTTGCTGCTGGGTACCTTCGCCGCAATCAATTAAGTACAGGTGCTCATTAATATTAAGTGCCTGTGATGTAGGATTTCTGTTAAAAATGGGTGTTGCAGAACTGCTCCCAAGTATTGTTACCTCAAATTTCATACAGGGTAAACAATCATAAGGGTTATCTTGCTTCTTTTTTCAGTTCTTTTTCAATCTCCTCCATGAAAATAAGATCGATGCCTTCTTCGGCTGTAGGAACAATGTTAAGTACATTATCCAATTGTGAAATGGTAACCAAACGGGCTACGGCATCATTTAATCCTGCCAGGATAAATAATCCTGTCGCATTTTTACACAAACGATGACCTACCAGTAAACTACTTAAACCCGAAGAATCTGCAAATTTTACTTGTGAAAGATCAAGAATTATATTTCGCTGACCTTCAGTATTGATCAATATCAACTCAGATTTTAATTGAGGCGTAACCAATGAGTTCAGTTTTGACTCATTAAGTTTCACTAAAATATATTTCTCGTGCTTATCAACAGTAAATTTCATTCTTGTTAAATATTAAGAAGCTAAGATAAGATTAATTTACGTGTAATTACAAATTACTTAATGCCTGTTTAATTCCGGTCTCCACCCTGTTTAGAACACTTGCATTATCCGGCTTCACAAATGTTTCGCCTATAATTTGTTCATACAGTTCTATATAGCGTTCAGATATCGATTTTACAATATCAGGTGTCATTACCGGTACCACCTGGCCGTCTTTACCCTGAAATCCGTTTTCGATGAGCCATTTCCTTACAAACTCTTTAGAAAGTTGTTTCTGAGGCTCGCCTTTTTGCTGACGTTCTTCATACCCTTCCTTATAAAAGTACCTTGACGAATCAGGCGTATGTATTTCATCAATTAAATAAATTACACCATCAATTTTGCCAAATTCATATTTGGTATCAACCAGGATCAATCCTTGCTTCGCGGCTATTTCAGTTCCGCGTTTAAATAATGCTTTGGTATAGGCCTCCAGCTTTGCATAATCATGGGCCGATACTATATTTTGTTTAAGGATCTCCGCTTTTGATATATCCTCGTCATGCCCTACTGATGCTTTAGTGGTAGGAGTAATGATAGGCTCAGGCAGTATGTCATTCTCCTTTAAACCTTCGGGCAGGCTTTCACCACAAACCTCTCTTTTACCGGCGCTGTACTCGCGCCATGCATGGCCTGCCAGGTAACCGCGTATTACCATCTCTACTTTAAAAGGTTCACAAATGCGACCGATGGTAACACTCGGATCAGGAACTGATATTACCCAGTTAGGTACAATATCAGCAGTGGCTTCTAAAAAACGTGCTGCAATCTGGTTCAGCACTTGTCCTTTATAAGGAATAGGTTCGGGCAGTACCACGTCAAAGGCCGAAATACGGTCTGTAACCACCATGGCCAGATACTTATTATCTATAGTATAAACATCACGTACCTTGCCTTTGTAAAAATTAGTTTGACCGGGTAAGTTAAAATGTGTTTCTTTTATTGCGTTCATTCTTTTTAGTATCAAGTAGTTAGTATCAAGTAGCAAGTATTTTGCCTGGCGCTTAATGCCGGCTACAAATAGTTAGTACAGCAATCAAAAATCTTGATACTTGATACTAACTACTTGATACCAACTAAACTACCTGATACTAAACTTTTATTGTATATCTCCGTAAGCTTCCAGTATTTTACGAACCAGTTTGTGCCTTACTACGTCTTCACCGCTCAGGTAAACAATTTCAATTCCTTTAATATCGGTTAGTATACGCAGGGCAGTATGCAAACCCGATTGTTGCTTTTTAGGAAGATCTATCTGTGTAACATCACCCGTAACAATAAACTTAGCCGACGGCCCCATACGGGTCAGGAACATCTTGAGCTGCATATCGGTAGCATTCTGTGCTTCGTCCAATATCACAAAACAATTATCCAGCGTACGGCCACGCATAAATGCCAATGGTGCAATTTCAATGGTACGGTTCTCCAGGTAAAATTTTAATTTCTCTGCCGGAATCATATCATCAAGCGCATCATATAAAGGTCTCAGGTAAGGATCTATCTTTTCTTTCAGGTCGCCCGGTAAAAACCCGAGGTTCTCCCCTGCTTCCACAGCCGGCCTGGTTAAAATGATACGTTTAATTTCCTTGTTTTTAAGCGCACGTACAGCTAAGGCAACAGCGGTATATGTTTTACCGGTACCAGCAGGCCCTATGGCAAAAAGTATGTCACTTTTGTTAATACTATCAACCATCTTTCGCTGGTTGGCGGTACGCGCTTTAACCATCACGCCATTTGGCCCAAAAACTATCACTTCGCCACTGGCAAACTTATCAGTTACCTGATCTGTTGATGGCGCGGCAGTAGCCTTTGATCCAAGTATTCGCTCAAGATCGGTTATGTTCAGGTTTTCGAATTTCTCCACATGTTGCAGCAGGTGATCGAATTTTTCCTGAAAAATATTCAGTTCGTGATCATCACCCAGAATTTTAACTTCGCTGCCACGTGCAACTATTTTAAGTTTAGGATATTGTTTCTTAATGATCTCAAAATGATCATTATTTGGCCCCCACAATACTGCCGGATTTACGTTTTCAATTGATAGCTTTAGCTCGTTCAATACTAATTTGATTTTTTAGTTACCGATTTTTATGAATTAAAAATTGAATATTTGTAGCTTCAAATGCTACTACAAGATTAGCAATAAATATTATAAAATTAATGGCAATAATAACATTAACTACTGATTTGGGCGATAAAGACATTTACCAGGCTGCACTTAAGGGCAGCATCTATAAATTGTTACCCTCAGTTAATATTGTTGATATTACCAACAACGTTGCGGCCTTTAATGTACAGCAAGCCGCGTTTATATTAAAAAACAGTTTTTATTACTTTCCGGAGAATACAGTACACCTTATTGGTATTGATACTGTTTATAATGACCATACCAAATACCTCGCTGTAAGATACAAAAAGCATTATTTTGTTGGTGCCGATAACGGCATTTTTTCGCTGATGTTTGATATTGATCCGGAGGAAATTGTGGAGATCAATATTATGCAGGATCTGAAGTTTTTGCATTTCCCGCTGGCCGATATTTTTGTTAAGGCAGCCTGTCATCTGGCACAGGGGGGTAAACTTAGTGAAATAGGCCTGCCGGTTCAAGACATCGAAAACAAAATGAATTTACAGCCTGTTATTGAAAAAAACCTGATAAAAGGCGTGGTTATTTATATCGATTCGTTTCAAAATGTGATAACCAATATCACTAAGGAGTTTTTTAACAGTGTGCAGCAGGGCCGGCGTTTTGTACTGAACTTTAAACGTAACGAAACCATTAACCATTTAAGCTGGCATTATAACGAAGTACCTGTCGGCGAAAAACTTTGTCTTTTTGGTATAAGCGACCACCTGGAAATAGCGATAAATAAAGGTAATGCCAGTGGCTTATTAGGTTTAAACCTTAATGATAAGGTGATCATTGAGTTTCAATAAGTTTTAATCCATGAAAAAAATCATTCTGCTTTGCTTCTTTTGTTTTTCGGGGATTGGTTTGGCTTATGCACAATCGCAGGTAAATGCCGATTCCATAGCTTACCAACTGCAGCGAAAAAAAATAAACAATATGCTCGACATGCGCAAGCAACGCTTTGGGCAATATCAGCAGAGCCTTAACGAGCACACCGGTATATTTGGTCTGCAAACAAAAAGCGACATACGCCGCTCAAACGATATTTTGATGGATATTGTTAAAACAGATGATAACATTTACAAAGAGTTAAAAATACTGTTGGAGTACCGGGCATTTCAGCAAAGGCAGATCCAAACACATTCCAAAGAAGCCGAAAGCCTCAGCTTAGGGTTTATGAGCACTATTAATAAGCTAAGGCAGCAAAATATAGCCTTAAAGGCCAGCGCTCAAAAGGCCGTTCAGCAAAAAGAAAATTCACAACGTATTTATATTATTGTAATTGTTCTCATGCTTGCGTCAATTTTATTCCTGATAAGCAAAAAAAGTAAAGTTAAGGTGTAATTTTACACCTGCATCTATTTAAAACTATAAATGGCAAGAGGACGACTGAACAGTGGCGCTAAGACCGAGACCGAATTACCAAAAGCAAAAATTAACAGGCAGAGCATCCAAAACATAAGGAAACTGCTCAATTACATAAAACCTTATCGGGGTAAATTTATATTGGGGTTGATATTTTTATTCATATCAAGCCTTGTTGGCCTTGCGTTCCCTAAAATTTTAGGCGCTTTAATTGATGCGGCTCAAGGCAAATATCCAAACAGCTATTTGCCACATAGCTTAAATGCCATAGCAATTGCAGGGTTTTTACTATTATTCGGGCAGGCCTTTGTATCATTTTTCAGAGTGGTTTGGTTTGTTCAGGTTGCTGAGCGCTCTCTGGCCGACATTAGGCGTGATACTTATTTTAAGCTGATCACCCTGCCAATGAACTTTTTTGCCAACCGCCGTGTTGGCGAGCTAAACAGCCGCATTTCTGCTGATCTTTCACAAATACAGGATACGCTAACTACTACTATAGCCGAGATCATCAGGCAGCTGGTGATCATGGTGGGTAGTGTTATTTTATTGGCTGTAGTATCAATTAAATTAACGCTGGCTTTACTGGCTATTTTACCTTTTCTTGTAGGGTTCGCTGTGTTTTTTGGAAGGTTCATACGTAAGCTTTCACGTCAGGCCCAGGATAAACTGGCCGAATCGAACACGATAGTTGAGGAAACACTGCAGGGTATAGCTAACGTAAAGGCATTTGTGAACGAAGCTTATGAAGCAACCCGTTACGATAAAATACTGCGCAATGTGGTTGATATTGCCGTAAAAGGCGCCAAATTCCGAGGGATCTTTGCATCGTTCATTGTGTTTTGCCTCTTCGGGACGTTTGTCGGAGTGATATGGTATGGCTCGGTATTGGTAAGTCACCATGAAATTTTGGTAGGCGACCTTACCACTTTCATCATGTATTCTATTTTTGTAGGTGCTGCGATGGGTACTTTTCCTGATCTGTATGCCAACCTGCAAAAGGCAGTAGGTGCAAGCGAAAGGGTATTAGAGATACTGGCCGAAAACGGCGAAGATATATCCATGGTTGAAAGCAATAACCAAATAGATCAACCCATAAGAGGTGATCTGGCTTTTGAAAACGTTGTTTTCGCCTACCCCTCCCGTTCAGAGCTTACGGTTTTAAAAGGTATTTCGTTTAATGCGGCGGCCGGTCAGCGGGTGGCTATTGTTGGGCCCAGCGGTTCGGGTAAATCAACTATGGCATCATTGATACTGCAATTTTATCACCCGCAAAGCGGCGAGATTTTGTTTGATGGTCGCCCTGCATCTGATTTCTCCATTACCGATATCCGTAACCAGGTAGCTATTGTACCCCAGGACGTGCTGCTTTTTGGCGGATCGATATTAGAGAACATCGCCTATGGCAGGCTTAACGCTTCAAAAGAAGACATTATACAGGCTGCTAAACGCGCAAACGCGCACCAGTTCATCACCTCCTTCCCCGAAGGTTATGAAACTATTGTGGGCGAGCGTGGGGTTAAACTATCCGGCGGTCAGCGCCAGCGTATAGCTATAGCAAGAGCATTGTTAAAAAACCCATCTATACTCATATTAGATGAGGCTACCTCATCATTGGATTCAGAATCAGAAAGACTGGTTCAGGAGGCTTTGGAAGAGCTGATGAAGGATCGTACTTCCATTATCATAGCGCACAGGCTTTCAACTATTCGTGAGGCTGATAAGATCATCGTGCTTGAAAAAGGCGAGATCATTGAAAGCGGCAGCCACCTGGAACTGATCAGTAACGAGCAGGGTCTTTATCGTTATTTGAACCAGCTGCAGTTTGATGCGCAAAACAGTTAGGTTGTAAGTTTTACGTAAATATGCTTTACGTAAAATAAACTATTATATTCACAACAAAAACTAACAACATCATACGTTCAACGTACAACGTAAAAGCGTATTATATATAATGAAATTAACCATACACGGGGCGGCCCGGCAGGTAACCGGCAGCATGCATTTGCTGGAAGTTGACCAATATAAGATATTAGTGGATTGCGGGTTGGATTACGAGAAAGACCGCAGCATACAATCAAATGAAAATTTCCTTTTTCGCCCCGAAGAGATCGATGTGGTGATACTTACACACGCGCACATTGATCACTCAGGTAATTTACCAACCCTCGTCAGGCTGGGCTTTAACGGTCAAATCCTGTGCACTCCCCCTACTGCCGACCTTACCGAGCTCCTGTTGCTCGATTCGGTAAGTATATTCATGAATAAGGCCCATAAAGGTAATAGAAGACGCGGTAAAGGCAAATTCAATTCTGGTGGAGGCGTACAACCGCTTTATCTGCAAAAGCACGTAATGGATACGGTAGACCGCTTTGTTACCATCGGTTTCAACAGACCTTTTCGCATTAATGGCGATATCGAGCTTACCTTTATCCCGGTTGGTCATCTATTAGGTGCCGCCGCGGCTGTATTGAAAGTAACGGAGCACGGCGAAGAAAAATCGATTGCCTTTACCGGTGATATCGGCAGGAAAAACTATCCTGTTCTGGACGATCCACAAACCTTACCGCCGGTTGATTTCCTGGTTTCTGAATCAACTTATGGAGGCCGTTATCATACCAAGGATAAGTCGGTTGAGCAAGCCTTAATTGAAACCATTGACAAAGCTTGCATCCGGGAACAGGGCAGGTTAATTATACCGGCATTTAGTATCGGGCGTACACAATCATTAGTGTACTCGTTAAACAAAATATTCAGCGAGGGATTATTGCCGAAGGTTAAAGTTTTTGTGGATAGTCCAATGGCTACCATGGCGACCGGGATTTTCAGAAAATATCACAGCCTGGTGAACCAGGAAGCGCAGGATTTTTATAAGGACAAAGGCGACGAGTTTGAATTTGACAACCTTACCTATGTAGAAACTTTAAAGGACAGCAGGCAGATCTCAAATTATTATGAACCCTGCATCATTATTTCCTCAGCCGGGATGCTGGAGGGCGGCCGTATCCAGGATCACCTTTTTTATAATATCCAAAATTATTATTGCACCATCTTGTTTATAGGTTACTGCGCCAAAGGTACTTTAGGTCATCGTTTACTGCGCGGCGATTCCATTGTTCATATTAAAGACAGGGAGCTGGCCGTTTATGCCACCATTAAACAAACTGATGTATTAAGCGCCCACGGTGATCATAATGACCTGGTGGAAAACGTAAAACAACAGGATAAATCAAAGCTTAAAAACGTTTTCCTGGTACACGGCGAAGCAGAAAGTATGCAACTACTGGCTGCCGATCTGGAGCATAATGGTTATACCGTTACCATACCGGAGAAGGACGTGGTTTATACGCTGTAATTTACGATGGGACACACATATTAAATATTTTAATATTTAACTAACTTTATAGCAAAAATCTGATCAATATCATGGCTATATCGATGGATCCTAAAACTCGCAAGCTTGTTAGTAGGGCATTTTTTTGTCTTGGTTTTATTGCAGTCAGCTACGGTTTCTTAAGAAGAGAAAAAGCAATGAAGTATACAGTAATTGTGATTGCAAAAGTTACGGGGTTTCGGCATCCTAAAATTGATAGAACCGAAGTAGATATACAATACAGTTATAATGGGAAGACGATAAACAATGACTTTTCTTTACGCCATCCTGATAGTTTAAAAGTAAATACTAAAATAAGGCTGCTTATTTCAAGAGTGTATCCAACTGAATCTCAATATATAGAATATCTCGGAGTTAAACATTAATAATTTTAATCGTCTTTCTGCTTACGTAAAAATTACTGTTTAAACAAAATGGCACGAACCAAAAAGATCCGTGCCATTCGTATAATTCGCACAAATTAGTGCAATTCGTGTTTACTTATTTTTTAAAGTGATCAATGATCAGGTTAGCAAGCTCAACACCTATGCGTTCCTGGGCCTCGTTAGTGGCAGCGCCAATATGCGGGGTAAGGGAAATTTTAGGGTGTTTTAATATTTCTTCGCGAGGAGTTGGCTCATTATCAAAAACATCCAAAGCGGCAAATGAAACCTGTCCGCTGTTTAATGCATCAATTAGGGCCAGCTCATCAATTAAGCCACCACGTGAAATATTTACCAGACCTACACCTTTTTTGGTTTGTGCCAGTTCTTCGGCACCGAAAAGCGCTTTATCAATAAATGGTGTATGCAGGGTAATAAAATCAGCTTGTTTGATCACCTCATCAAGTGTAACTGTTTTTACAGATACCTTAACAGTTGTGCCACCGCCTAAAACAATATCAAGCTCAGGGTTAAAAGGGAACAGGTCATAAGCAATAACATCCATACCTACACCTATAGCTATTTTAGCAACCTCGCGGCCGATACGGCCAAAACCTACAATACCTAAAGTTTTGCCACGCAGCTCAATACCTTTTGCATAAGCTTTCTTCAGATCATTGAATTTAGTACCACCATCAACCGGCATTTTGCGGTTGCTGTCATGCAGAAAACGTACACCACCAAACAAGCTGGCAAATACCAGTTCGGCAACTGATAATGATGATGAAGCAGGCGTGTTATAAACACCGATGCCTTTTTCTTTGGCATACTCCACATCAATATTATCAACACCTACACCACCGCGACCGATCAGTTTTAGATTAGGCGTAGCGTCAATTAAGGCTTTACGCACTTTGGTAGCGCTACGTACGGTTATGGCATCGTAGTTCTTCAACTTTTCAGGAAGTTCATCCTGAGGTATATTATTGGTATCAACAAAAAATCCGGCATCTTCTAAAAGCTGCTTTCCAATCGGATCTATACCATCATTAGCTAATATTTTGATCATAATCTGTATAGTTTAAGCCCCTGGCGCCCTAAAGAGGGAGCGATAAACTCATCCTTTAAAGATGCCGGAGGTTATTAATTATTTTGTTCCCCCTTCAGGGGGTTAGGGGGCTTTATTTATTCTTTTCTGCAAATTCCTGCATGGCATCAATCAGCACATATACGCTGGTTATTGGCAATGCATTGTATATTGATGCTCTGAAGCCACCAACACTTCTGTGGCCTTTTATGCCCACTATTCCTCTTTCATCACATAGTTTAAGGAATGGTTTTTCGTGCTCTGGGTTTTCTGTTACAAAGCAAACATTCATGTGCGAACGATCTTCAGGAACACAAACACCTTTAAAGAAAGGGTTGCGGTCAATTTCATCATACAGCACTCTTGCTTTGGTGATGTTTTCTTGCTCAATAGCCTCAACGCCACCTTTAGCTTTTAACCAGTTAAGTGTAAGCATAGATACGTAGATAGCAAAAACCGGAGGTGTGTTGTACATAGAACCACCTTCAATTTGCGTTTGATAGTTAAACATAGCAGGGATCTTACGATCTGTTTTGCCTAAAATATCATCCTTAACAATTACCAGTGTTACACCAGCCGGACCCATATTTTTTTGAGCACCTGCGTATATCAATCCAAAATCGGCCACGTTAACCTTACGGCTGAATATATCTGACGACATATCACAAACCACCGGTATAGGTGATGATGGGAACTCTTGTAGCTGTGTACCGTAAATAGTATTGTTTGATGTGATATGGAAGTATGCAGCATCAGCAGGTACGGTATAATCCTTAGGGATATAAGTAAAGTTGCTTTCTTTTGACGACGCAACAATTTCAACCTCACCAAAGTATTTGGCTTCTTTTAAGGCTTTGTTTGCCCATACACCAGTTTCCAGGTAGGCAGCTTTGCCGCCTGCAGGCAACAGGTTATAAGGAGCCAAAGCAAACTGTGTGCTGGCACCACCTTGTAAAAATAATACCGAATAACCCTCAGGAACGTTGAATAATTCTTTTACCAACTTAACAGCTTCATCCAAAACTGCTTCAAATTCTTTTGAACGGTGCGAGATCTCCAATAATGACAATCCTGTACCATTAAAATCAATTACCGCCTCAGCAGCTTGTTTTAAAACTTCGTGAGGTAAAATGCCTGGTCCGGCACCAAAATTATGTTTCATATAGTTAACAAATTGTAGGTTCTGAATACACGATTAGGAACTTCGTATTTAGTTGGGCCGAAGTTAATTAATTTGACAAAATATATAGAGTTTATTTACATTTTTTGAAAAAATATACAATTAATCAACAAAAGGCCCTTTGATTGCAAATTTGTAATTAATCCTATTAGGTTAATAGAATTTATTACGATTGTAATAACTTTTCGGGGTATTTAAGATTGGATATGGCACCCAGTTGGTTGGCCGACGAAAACACCGAATTACCCGCGACCAGCACATTTGCACCGGCTTCAACTAATTTTTCAATATTACTCTGGTCAACTCCACCATCAACTTCAATCAGCAGGCCAGGATTTTTTTGCTGGCTTAACGCTTTAAGATCTTTCAGTTTTTTGTAGGTGTTGGGAATAAATTTCTGTCCGCCAAATCCAGGATTTACCGACATGATTAAAACCATATCCAGGTCGGCAATAATATCTTCGAGCAATGCAACAGGTGTATGCGGGTTAAGGGCCACTCCTGCCCTGCAGCCCAGCTCCTTAATGGCTTGTATTGTACGGTGTAAATGCGGGCAGGCCTCATAATGTACGGTGATACTATCGGCTCCAGCGTCTTTAAAAGCTTTTAAATAACGGTCGGGGTCAACAATCATTAAATGTACATCAAGCGGCTTGGTTGCGTGTTTTTTAGTGGCATTTACAACCGGGAAACCAAAGGATATATTAGGTACAAACATACCATCCATAATATCAACATGCACCCAATCCGCATCACTTATATTGATCATTTCCAGATCGCGTTGCAGGTTGGCAAAATCGGCAGCTAAAATTGATGGTGCTATTAAATGATTCATATGCAAATATATAAAACCCCCGGGCCAACTGGAGGAGGAGTTATTAATTTAGTGTAAACTTTTTTGGGATGAAGCAAAGTCCCACCGCGCGTCATTACGTGGTACTTAATCGCAATTAAGCAAAAGGTCATAATACTTTTTCATGAGTATGGTATCATAATTTACCAAAGAGCTATAGGCCTCTGATACCAGTTCATTTAAAATTGATGATCCAAGTTGTCCGCCTCCATTGGGAATGGAGTCATAATATACTATTAGTTCTTTAACCCTAATAATCTCATATAATAACAGCTGGACCAAATCGGTTCGTGCCCCCGACTGTATTCCATGCGGATTATTGCTGAGAAAATCTAAAGGATCATTAGTAGCAGAAGTCATGTTTTTTTCAAGCAGGATCGGACTTTACGGTTTTATTGACTATCTATTAACTATTATAAAGTTTAAACAAGTAAGTTTTGTTTTGATTTTTCAAAAAAAAACTCAGAACAAAACAGGCTAAATAGCAAAACCCTCTTATCGAGGGTTTTGCAAATAAAAATTCAATAAATTAATTTTCAGCTTTTGGTGACTCCGGCCTTGGCAATAATGCTTTGCGGGAAAGTTTAAGCTTTCCTTGTTTATCAACATCAAGCAGTTTTACTCTTACCTCATCGCCTACTTCAAATATACCGTCCATTTTTTCAATTCTGCGGTGATCAATTTCAGATATGTGCAGTAAGCCATCTTTACCAGGCATGATCTCAACAAATGCACCAAACGGCATAATTGATTTCACTTTACCTTYGTAAATTTCGCCAACTTCAGGTTTTGAAGCGATAGCGCGGATACGTGACAAGGCCTGATCAATAGATGCTTTGTTATCAGCAAATATTTGAACAATACCCTGGTTGTCTTTTTCTTCGATAGAAATGGTTGCACCTGTTTCGCGTTGCATTTCCTGGATAATTTTACCGCCGGGTCCGATAACTGCACCAATAAATTCTTTATCAATTTTGATGGTAACAATACGCGGAGCATGTGGTTTGTAATCAACACGCGGAGCAGTAAGTGTTTTAGCCATTTCACCAAGAATGTGTAAACGACCATCTTTAGCCTGGTTTAAAGCGTTGGTTAACACTTCGTACGAAAGACCATTGATCTTTAAATCCATCTGTACGGCAACTATACCATTGGCAGTACCTGTAACTTTAAAGTCCATATCACCCAGGTGATCTTCATCGCCCAGGATGTCAGAAAGGATAGCATATTTAGTACCCATTTCGTTGGTGATCAATCCCATCGCGATACCTGATACCGGCGATTTGATCTTAATACCTGCATCCATCAGCGCCAATGTACCAGCACAAACTGTAGCCATTGATGACGAACCGTTTGATTCAAGGATATCAGAAACTATACGGATAGTGTATGGGTTTTCATCCTCAGATGGTAATACTTGTTTTAATGAACGCATGGCCAGGTTACCGTGACCAATTTCGCGGCGACCAGCACCCCTGTTTGGACGAACCTCGCCGGTTGAGAAACCTGGGAAGTTATAGTGCAACAGGAATTTTTGATAACCATTAATGAACGCGCCATCAATCATTTGCTCATCATCCTTAGCACCTAAAGTAACGGTGGTTAATGATTGTGTTTCGCCACGGGTAAATACAGCCGAACCGTGAGCAGATGGTAAATAACCAACTTCGCTCCATATTGGACGGATCTGTGTAGTTGTACGACCGTCTAAACGTTTACCTTCGTCTAATACCAGGTTACGGATAGCATCGTACTCCACATCGTGGTAGTATTTTTTAGCAAGGAATTTAGTAACGTCATCAATCTCGCCTAAGGTTTCGATATAAGCGTCACGAACTTCTTTAAATTTAACCGAACGCTCGTCTTTTGCTGATGCAGAAGAAGCGATAGCGTAAACCTGATCATAAGTTGCAGCGTAGATAGCTTTTTTCAGCTCTTCGTTACTGTTTTCATGGCTGTAAACGCGTTTTTGGGTTTTGCCAACTTCAACGGTTAGTTCTTTTTGAGCTAAACACTGTAGTTTAATAGCGGTGTGTGCAAATTTAATAGCTTCAACAAGCTCAGCTTCCTGAATTTCTTTTGATTCGCCTTCAACCATGTTAATGTCATGCTCGCTACCGGCAACAATAAACTCTAAAGTAGCTTTTTCTAACTGGCTTAAAGTTGGGTTGATAACTAACTGACCATCAACTTTAGCTACACGAACTTCAGAAATAGGACCGTTAAAAGGGATATCAGAAACAGACAAAGCCGCTGATGCTGCCAAACCGGCAAGGCAATCAGGCATAATATCTTTATCTGCAGATATTAAGGAAATCATCACCTGGGTATCAGCATGATAATCTTCAGGGAACATTGGGCGTAAAGCACGGTCAACCAAACGCGAAATTAAAACCTCATAGTCTGATAAACGTGCTTCGCGGCGTAAAAAACCACCCGGGATACGACCGGTGGCAGCGTATTTTTCCTGATAATCAACAGAAAGGGGTAAAAAATCAACTCCCTCTTTCGCCTCGGGCGATGATACTACAGTAGCCAGTAACATGGTATCACCCATTTTAATTACTACAGAGCCATCAGCTTGTTTGGCCAGTTTACCGGTTTCGATCTCAATGGTGCGGCCGTCACCTAAATCAATAACCTTTTTAATTACGTTTAAACTCATCTTTTTTTGTTTGTGATGCACTTTTCATCTTTCGGAGCGCATCGGTTTTATGTGTGTGAATATTGTTTCAAAGTAAAAAAGCCATCCTCTTAATCAGGATGGCTTTTAAATAAAAAAGGAGAGAATTACTTAATGATATCCCTTAGCTGTAGCGCTTTGATGATAGCACGGTATCTTTCAATGTCTTTTTTGTATAAGTAAGCCAATAATGCACGGCGTTTACCTACTAATTTTTGAAGTGATAACTGGGTCGAAAAATCATGTTTGTTTTTTTTCAGGTGACCAGTTAAATGTGCAATACGGGTTGTAAATAAAGCTACCTGTCCTTCTGCAGAACCTGTGTCTGTAGCTGATTTACCGTGTTTTGCAAAGATCTCTGCCTTTGCTTCTTTACCTAAATACATTACTTGAATAATATTAAAGCGTGAATGATTAATTATTTGAGGTGCAAAGATACAGTTAGTGTTTCATATTTGCAAGGGATTTAGCAAGTTGAATTAGCGGATATTTACTTAATTACCTACCCAGCTTTTATAAATAGCCGCCTGCAAAGAGTCGGGCTTGGGCAGCGGACTTATCTTAAAGGTTTTCTCTTTTTTAGTACCTAATACAATAGCAACATCTTGCTTTACCAATCCTTTTTGCACTGTAAGCTTCAGGGTATCGCCGTTATTTTTTGATTCAAATGAGTGATAAAGTAGCTGTTGTGTTGCAGGACTACCGTCTATAGTCAATATGATAGTCCCTCCTCTTATATTTTTGTTCCAGGCCGGCGAATTGGGTTCAACCGTAACTATTTTCAATGTATCTCGCTGCTGCCTTACGTTAATACCAATCCAGGAGTTAAGGGTCCTGGTTGCATTGGTATCTATGGACAGGCCGCCGTAAGCAAAGTATTTTGGATAATCGGGTGGTTTAACGGTCGAAGCATATTCAAACAATTCAGGAAGTGGTATGCCGGCCATCTTTTCGCACCCGTTCCTAAACTCCTGCTCTGTAAAACCACGTTTTAACTGTTTATAGTATTTAAAATAAAGCAGGCGCATTACATCATCAAGCGTTTTTTTATTTTTGGTAGCATGACGTATGCTAAAATCAAGCATTAATCCAAGTATCGGCCCCTTATCATAATAAGAGATGGTTTTATTAATATCTTCATTTACAAGCCCGTTTGGCCCATCGTTCCAGGTATTGTAGCTGGCCTGCGTGGCCGACTGGAAAAAATGTCCGGGCTTATTTTCATAGTTTTGAATATTGTTGCTGAAATCTCCCAGCATATCTTCATTACTCATTAAACCGGCACGCCTAACTATCAGGTATTCATAATAAACTGTAAATCCTTCAGATACCCAAAGCATATTAGTATGGTTTTCTTTTGAATAATCAAAAGGGCCCAGTTCAATTGGTCTTATGCGCTTTACGTTATAATGGTGAAAATACTCATGCGCAATAAAATTGTACAGCTTTTTCCTGGCCTCCGGCGAATTAAAACCTTCGCCGCCGCTAAAGCTCAATGAGGTAGAATTTAAATGTTCAATTCCGCCGCCGCCTGCTCCTATTGATAAAAATGTGTAATGGGTATAAGGTATTTCGCCAATAATGTTGCTGCCTGTTTCCACAATCTTTTTCAGATCATCCATGAACGCCTGCCGGTCAAAAGCCGGAAGCTGATAGCCAATAAAATTATGCGGCTTATTTTTCACGGTAAACGGAGGCAGTACCTCCAAATTACCCATCAGAAAGGGGCTATCATATAATATATCAAAATCATCGGCTTTGTACACATGGTATTTGCCTGGGATGGTATCAAGCCCGGTTGCTACCCTATCGGTCCATTTGCTGTATGGCTTCATTGCAATAGTAACCGGGTGCTGCAGTTCCTGATCAAGGTACATGAACAAACCTCCGGGTGTGATGTATCCCCTTGTTTCATCAAGGTACACATTACCCACAAAGGCAATTGTAGCCTTAACATCGTATGAAACTTTTACTATACCTGTGTTATTGCGGTAAACACGCCAAACGTTTTTAGATGGTTTTTCCCACTTTAGCCCGGTACCTTTAGCATCAGTAACATTGAAATTTTGAACAGCACCTGCAAAATCAAGCAGTTGGTAATAACCAGGTGTCCAGGCGCACATTTTAAAGTCGAGTGTTTTCCCCGGGGCCTTGCTTGTTAGCTCCACATGGTAAAAATGGTCAGCCGCTTTTTCCATAGAAACGGCATATTGCATATTTACCTGTTTCTGCTGTGCCTGTACAGCAAAATGTAATGATAAAAAAGCAAGCGGCAATAGTTTACGCAGTATTTTCATTGTAGTGATGAAAGTTTGTTCCGAAGATAAAAAAACCGAATAGATAAATAGAGATTGGTAAAGCAGATTATAAAAAAATAGCTACTCATTGATCAACCACACACTTAATAAACCAACTCGCTATCTTTGCCACATGAATACTCCTGTATATTCCACCTTCGAAACCGAATTTCGTGTACGCCCTGATGATATTGATATGTTTCAGCATGTGCATAACAGTAAATATTTTGATTATGTACTGGCAGCCCGGTATGATCAGATGGAACGCTGCTATGGGATGGCCATGGAAAAATTCATGGAGCGTGGCTTTGGATGGGTAGTAAGCACGGCTCATGTCCATTACAAACGCGCCTTAACTATGGGCGACTATTTCATCGTAAAAACAGGTATCGAAACCATTGACAGCAAAGGCTGCCGGGTAAAATTCAGCATCACTAACAAGGCCACCAATAAAATTTGCTGCGATGGCTGGTTTGATTACACCATGATAGATATGGCTACAGGTCGCGGAGCTAAGATCCCGCA
Source organism: Mucilaginibacter sp. P4_E8 (assembly GCF_056401495.1). Classification (NCBI taxonomy): domain Bacteria; kingdom Pseudomonadati; phylum Bacteroidota; class Sphingobacteriia; order Sphingobacteriales; family Sphingobacteriaceae; genus Mucilaginibacter; species Mucilaginibacter sp. P4_E8. The sequence continues at coordinate 281,931 of NZ_JBFUJG010000001.1, read as the reverse complement.
GGATGTGATTGACCAGTATTTGATATAGTGGTGGAAGTTTGTAATTACTTTGTTATTTMTATAAAATTTGGTATTTTAATAATTAATTCCTTCAAATTCCAATTCAAATTTTAAGTAAGCTTTTTTTGCTTGGAATAGTTTTATCCTGCCATTGCTTTGTTCGCATATATTGACTATGAGTTTTTTATTCTCAGAAGATGCATTCATACCTAAATAAATAACTTCAAGCGAATCTTGAAAATACTGTCGTCTCTCTTCAATTGGATGTAAAAAAATCCTATACTCAAGTTCATAATACCAAAATGGTGCTTTTGTTAGAAATATTGGCCTGAAAGATTTATTAATTTCTGATAAATCGTGGTTAAAAGGTGGATATACTAATGGAAATTCCGAATATTTAACTTCTCCAAGTGCGGGTGTATCCAATAACTCGAGAAAACTATTGGTATTAAATTGCAAGCATACACCTTTGTGTTGGTCTGCATAATGAGACCAAAGTAAAATATTTTCATTAACCATACAGGTACTAAGAATGCCAAATTCTTTAATTGCCTCTGCCTGTTTTTGAATACCAAATTCGTTGTGTAAACCTTCAAAATAATTCTTATCGTTTTTTTTTGATAACATAAATTTGACGTTATCATTCACAAATTGCACTCTTTGATCTTCAGAAAAATTAGGAAATTTATAGATAGAAAAGTCGTGATAATATTTCTTACAAAAATCTTCGTCTTCAGATAGTAGATCATATGCGAAAGGGGTAGTACAATCAAAAGGATCATTAAATGTGGAAGGGTCACTAAACCAAAGATAACCACCTAACAAGCTATTTATATTGTGGGCTTTTGATAAATCGAGATATTTGAAGATTTTTTTAGGTATGGCTCCAAATTTATCTGTATTATAAGCAGGAATTATTTGCTTGCCAGATATTGTGTCCCTCTCAATATAATAATGTTCCGATAAAATTGTCATTCAGGGCTTATTTTATTCAAATATAATTAACTAGCATTAATTAAAATCCGCAACTCACAACTTAACTCTCCTTACTCACCATTCCCTGGTACCTGTAATAGTTATTATAAAAAAATAAATAAGCAACAACCAAATTCAGCGGTATCAGCAGCCATAATAAGTGGAACATAATAACCCAGAACAACACCATAAACAGGCCGAGGATCCATTGCAGGTATTTATCCATATCCAAACCAAACCAATAAAGCAAACAATGAAACAGCAGGGCGGTGCTCAAACCAGCCAGCAATAACTCCGCAGCCATCAGCGGGTGGAACCTGCTGAAAAGCCACACGCCCTCGGGCAGCAGCAAAAAGAAATAAACACCAATAAAATTCAGGAATAGCCTGTACCTGCTATAAGGCAAATTCCTCGAAAAGCTTAGCAAAGTTTCCTCAAAACGGCGTTCCTCAAATATTAAAACAACATGCGCAGTTATTACCGCCAATATAGCTATGCCCGCCACCCGCAGGTCGGTTTTAACATCAGCAAACAAATAAAACACCCCACTTATAATTAACCACGACAACCCTTTGGTGATCAAATAAGGCACTTTTTTACTGTCGAAAATATGATAAATATACAGGCTGAAATAGGGTTTACGCCATTTACCGCTTAGTTTCAACAATAAGGATTGGTTACTGCCATCAACCAAACGGTTAACCATGCGCACATATAACAAAGCGCTGCACCAGATCATGGCTGTTAAAAACACCAGGATCACCAGAGGCAGTATATAATAATGGTGTGATAAACCCACCAACACCGCCAGTAAAGCATAAATAATAACGGGGGCCAAAATAACAGCCTGCACATAATACCAGCTTTTACGCTGGGCCGACCGGCTTAATGATGTACTGCTATAAAATAAAAATTGCTTATCAGGCGCATAAAACTGCCCAATAATATAGTGCCAGCTTTTTAAAATATATAACAGCCATACACCAATTACCAAAAGCAGCATCATGGGGCTGCTTGTCATGGCCAGCATTAATGATGTGTGATAGGTTATCAGCATATTGCCGGGCACCGTGCCCACCATTACAAAAAACACGAAAAACAATATACCGGCATGTACCTGGTAAAAGCCACTGGCAAATACTTTAATCAATACTTTGGTGAGGGGCTGTTGCATCAGGCAATAAATTTCAGAGTTTGCTCCTCAACCAACAGCTCATGGGCTACGGGCAGTTCGGTATGTTCCAAAGCCTGGTGCGATGATAGCAGGAAACTTGTGCCCTCCTGCTGGTAACGTTCGGCAATCCAGCTGTTGAGTATTTTCAGGGATGCAGTATCAATAGTGATCAAAGGTTCATCCAACAGGATCAACTTTGGTTTACCCATAAATGCCAATACCAGCGACAGTTTTTTTAGCATCCCGCTGGAGTAGGTACCTACAGGTCGCTCCACATAAGCCTGCATCTGCATGGTTTCTATATAATGCTGCTCCTGCCCTGCCGGCGCGTCTTTGGCCTGTGCAAACAGCGCTATCAGTTCCTTACCCGTTAAAAATTCGGGAAATATGGGCTCAGCTTCCGCAAAGTTCACCAGTCTGCGGTAGGCCACTGGTTGCTTTTTTATGCTGATGCTGTTGCTCAGCAAAATATCGCCTTCAAAGGACAATATACCGGCAATAGATTTAAGCAAGGTACTTTTACCCGAACCGTTTACCCCTTTTATCCAGTATATCCCGGGATCAATGGATAGTTCATCAACTTTTAACGCCAGGAAACCACCATATAATTTTTTGAATTTTATAAATTGAAGCATTGGTGATTTGATGCTGAAAGGATTACCATGTTACATTTTTATTTATTTATAAGACAACGAATAGACTCACCCCGTCTGCGCTTTGCTGGATGATCCTCTCCTCGCCTGCGGCGGAGGGTTGAGGAGAAAAATAATTTTGTCATGCTGAACAGCGTGAAGCATCTATTCAACACCATGTTAATTCGCGAATAGATCCTTCGCTATCGCTCAGGATGACAAAACCCTCCCCTCTTTCCGCCGCAGGTGAAGAGAGGGAGACCAAGCGTAGCGATGGTCGGGTGAGTCTATTTTACACCATGCAGTTCACACCTAATAAATCCGAATTCGAACATCCGAAATTCCCAAATCCGAAATCAGATCGCCCCTTCTATCAGCGCCCCATAAAATTCGCCCAGATCCATGCCTRCTGCCCTTACCTGCTGCGGTATCAGGCTATTGGCCGATTGTCCCGGTGTGGTATTTACTTCGATAAAATAAAAATCATTGGTACCCTCCAGCAAGATAAAATCAACCCGTACCATACCTTTGCAATTAAGGCGCATGTATACTTCGGTCACAATATCAGCTATCCGCTCATTTTGCTCTGCCGACAGATCTGCCGGGGTTACTTCTTTGGTTACGCCCGATGTATATTTGGCCTCATAATCAAAAAAATCTTTGGACGTGATGATCTCTGTAGCCGGTAAAACGGTTATTTTACCATGCAGCCGGGCTATACCAATGCTAAATTCGCGGCCTTTTATAAATTCCTCTACCAATATCTGCTCATCTTCATGAAATGCTTTTTTAAGCGCGTCGGGCAACCCGGCAACATTATAAACTTTGCTCATGCCCACGCTGCTCCCTCCGTTATTGGGTTTAATAAACAGCGGAAATTTTAAGGTAGCGGCAACAATGGCTACATCGTGCATATCCTGTTCAAACAGGCGCATAGAATGGGCAGTATGCAAGCCGTGAATCCCATTTACGATGGTTTTGGTATAAGCCTTATTCATGGTAATACCCGATGTGGTAGCATCGCATGTATTATAAGGTATACCCAGCATATCAAAATAGCCCTGTAGTTTACCGTCTTCGCCTGGGGTGCCGTGTATGGTGATAAAAGCAAAGTCGAACTTTATTTTTTCGCCATGAATGCTGATCGTGAAATCATTTTTATCTACATCTACAGGGCCATTATCTGATTCATAAAACCACCTGTCGCGATTGATGAATATGGTATAAACCTTATACTTATCGGCCGATAAATTATTAGCAATATTTTTGGCGCTATTTACAGATACTTCATACTCGCCGGTAAAACCACCGGCCAAAAGGGCTATGTTCTTCTTCATATTTCGGATTTCAGATGTTCGATTTGGGATTTGTTTTTTCAAATGCCTTATTCGATTTCGAAATTAGAATAATAGTCTTAAATATTCTTATTCGAAATCATAAATTCAATTTTTTTAAATCCGAAACGGCAAAGCCATCCCGAACACCTTGGGGATCAACGATCGTGAAAAATCGAACATCTGAAATCCGAAATCCAAAATAATCACTATGTTTGATACTTATTTGACTATAATTATCCTTACATATACTGATGAGCAAATTTGGGGCTTACTTAAAAACAAAATCATTTCGGACTAACATTATCCTGGCTATTATTACGGTAATAGTTGTGGTTTTAATAGCTTTTTATAGTCTTGGATATTATACCAATCACGGATCGGGCATACCTGTACCAAAACTGAAGGGACAATCTGTTGACCGTGCTGTGGCACTGCTAAAAGAACAAGGTTTTGGCTATAAAATCGACTCGGTGTATGTACAGGATGTTGCTCCCGGAACCATTGTTGAACAAGATCCTGACGCCGGTACCAATGTAAAGGAAGGCCGGGTAATTTACCTGACTATGGTAACCCTGCTGGCCCCCAACATTTCACTGCCCGATCTGGAACAAAGCAGTTACAGAGAGGCTACTGCAACCTTACAAAATTATGGTTTAAAGGTTGGGGATACTACCTACCGCTCAGACATTGCCCGCGACCGTATATTGGAAGTGCGCTTTGGCGGCCAGGTAATTAAAGCCGGTACCAAAATACCAAAAGGATCACGTATTGACCTGGTTTTAGGTGATGGCGAAGGTGCCAGCGAAGTGGAGATACCTGAATTGGTAAACCTTGATCTGGATGCTGCACGTTTTGCCATCAAAGGATCGGGCTTAACTATAGGCACAATCACGTACCAGGGCACTATTACCGACTCGACCAATGTGGTTGTAACTGCACAATATCCCATGCGTACAGACTCGTTAAGCAAAACCAGTATTGGCACACGTATAAACATTACGGTTACACAAGGTACAAAAACAACAGATGCCCCAACAAATTAATGCAGCCGACTTGCTTACCCGCCTAAACAACGGCGAGCAATTAAACTTGATTGATGTAAGGGAAATCATGGAATACCACACCTATAATATAGGTGGACAAAACATTCCATTGTCAAAGCTGGAGCAAGGCATAAATGAGCTGGGTTACAACAAAACCGACGAGATAATCGTTATTTGCAAGGTTGGTTTAAGGAGCGAAACTGCCCAAACTATATTGCAGCAAAATGGTTATCAAGATGTTAAAAACTTAACCGGTGGATTAATCGCGCTCCAAAAACTAAAATAATCATTAAACACTCTATTTATTATGACTGAACAAAAGGCGCCGTCAAAGGGAATATTCAAAAAATTCATCATAGCCCTGGTGCTTGTTATTATTGTTTTACTGGGTTTTACAGCGGTAAACTATTATTTTAAATATTTTGGCCCCAACGTAACCAACAAACAGGAATATTTATACATACATACCGGTGCCACTTATGATGAGGTGCTAAAAACCATACAACAACAGGATATAGTTAAGGATACCGTTTCATTTAACTGGGCGGCAACCAATATGAACTATGTAAAAAGGGTAAAACCTGGTAAATACCGCCTGCACGCGGGTATGGGCAACCGCAAACTGATCAACATGCTGGCATCAGGCACACAGGAACCTGTACAGCTTGAATTTCATGGCTTAAGGCAAAAAGAACAGTTTGCCGGCTTTGTATCTAAAAAGATCGAGCCCGATTCAACTTCAATTATCAATCTGCTTGATTCTGCAAGTTATGTTGCCCAATATGGTTTTACTACCGATAATGTGTATACCATGTTTATGCCCAACTCCTACCAACTGTACTGGAATACATCGCCCGATAAATTCTTTAAAAGGATGTATGCCAACTACGAAAAATTCTGGACCCCGGAGCGCAAACAACAGGCTGCGGTTATTAACCTGTCGCCACCAGATGTATCTGTTTTAGCCTCTATAGTTGATGCCGAAGCCTTACATGATGATGAAATGCCCGCCGTGGCTGGTTTGTACCTAAACAGGCTTAAAAAGGGCATGAAACTGGAAGCCGACCCTACTGTTATCTTCGCCCTGAACGATTTTACCATTAAAAGGGTTTTAAATCGGTATCTGTCATACAATTCACCTTATAATACCTACCTGCATAAAGGTTTGCCCCCCGGCCCTATCATGATGCCATCGGTTAGCGCGGTAAAGGCCGTACTTAACTATCAAAAAAGCGATTATATTTATATGTGCGCCAAGGCAGATTTTTCTGGCTATCATGCTTTTGCTACCAATGTTGCAGACCATTTGGTGAATGCGCATAAATTTCAGGAGGCACTTAACCAAAGAAACATCAAGCGGTAATGTTTGAGAATACCACCAAAATAAGGGTGCGGTACGGCGAAACCGACCAGATGGGCTACATGTATTATGGCAACTATGCCGAGTTTTATGAGGTTGGCCGGGTTGAAATGCTCAGGAGTCTGGGGTTGACCTATAGCGGCATGGAACAATCGGGTATTATGATGCCAGTATTGGAGCTAAAATGCAAGTATTTAAAGCCCGCCCTGTATGATGAGGAGATTAGCGTTAAAGTGATCATGGATAAAATGCCGGGCATACGCATCCATTTCAGGTATGAGCTTTATAATGAAAAAGCCGAACTGATAAACCAGGGTGAAACCCTGCTGGTGTTTATTAATATGACAACCAACCGCCCCTGCCTCCCACCGCAGGATTTTATAGATAAATTAATACCATTTTTTGAGTAATTTGGCTTAAATGAAATGGCTACATCATTTTTTGCTCCGGTTTGCTTTTTACCGATACCTTATTGACTGGACAAAATTCATCATACTTCCAGGGTTTCGCCCGCTCCCATTGTATACAGTTATTGATTTTTTTATTAAAGAGGTAAGCAATAGCTCATTAGTTAACAGGGCTTCGTCATTAGCTTATAACTTTATGCTGGCCATTTTTCCAGCCACTATATTTTTATGTACGCTCATCCCTTATATACCCATAGATGACTTTCAAAGGGAATTATTGCAAATATTGGCAAGTATTATGCCTACTAACGCTTATTTGACGTTCAGAGAAACCATCATTGATATCATCAAGAATCAAAACGGGAAACTGCTGTCGTTTGGTTTTTTGACAACGCTGTATTTTGCTACCAACGGCGTAACTAACCTGATGAAAGCCTTTAATAAATCATCGCTCATTACAGACAGGCGCAGCTGGTTAAAAAAACGAGGCGTAGCGCTTGCGCTTACCGTAGCCATCAGTTTCGCGCTTGTGGTAGCAATAGGTATCCTGGTAGCCGGCCAGGGCTTTATAAGCTTTATAAAGCACCATTTTGCAAGCAGAAACTTATTCTGGTATTATTGTATATTATTATTTCGCTGGATTGTTAGCTGGCTTGTTATTATCATTATATTTTTTGCCACTATATCTGTTTTATACCGTTACGGACCGGCGCACAAAAAAAGGTGGAAATTTATAAATCCGGGATCAATTTTGGCAACAGGGCTGGCAATATTAACCTCATTAGGGTTCTCTTATTACATTAACAACTTCTCATCATACAATAAGGTATACGGCTCCATAGGAACATTGATCGTAGTGATGATCTGGATGTATTTAAACTCGCTGATTTTGCTCATCGGGTTCGAGTTAAACGCAAGTATTGAGCTTTCCAAACGCAATCTCAGGATCGTAAAACCCCGTTTTAACAGCTTTAGGAGCAAAAAAAATGATATTTCAAAAAATTAAACAACTGGCTCTCAAACGGTTATTAGCTAATATTAATTAAATGAAAAAAAACGGTAAACAGATTTGTCAATTCGGTTCAGATTTGTACTTTTGTCGCCGGAGAGCTGGCAGAGTGGTCGATTGCGGCAGTCTTGAAAACTGTTGAACTGTGAAAGGTTCCTGGGGTTCGAATCCCTAGCTCTCCGCTCCTTACATCATCAAAAATGAACAAAACCCTGTAAACCAATAGTTTACAGGGTTTTTTATTCGAATCAACTGCCCAAAAAACACCAAAAATGCTCAAAAGTTCGTGGCAAAATCGTGGCAATTTATATTTTGAGAAAAATTGCCACGAATAGTCACTTAACTTATTGACTATCAAGTTGTTCACAAGGTGAACATCTTGATTCCCAACCGCTGTATTTCGACATTTATTCACTCTTAATTGTAGCAATTATGTTGGAAAAAAGCTTTGGCTTACTGTTCTTCCTGAAACAGTCAGGAAACGAGCCTAAAAAGTACATTTATTTACGCATTACCGTAGATGGACACCCGGTGGAACGATCCACCAAAATGCAGTGGTGGGAAAACCGCTGGGATCAGGAAAAAGGCCGGGCCACCGGCGTCAAGCAGGATGCCCAGGACTTAAATTTCTACCTAGATACCCTGGCAAACAAAGTATTTCAGGCACGGAAACAACTTATAGAGGATGAGGAAATCATCACCGCAGAGTTGCTTCGCGACATGCTGATCGGTAAGTATCAGCGAAAAAAGATCATGGAGGTGTTTGCAGAACATAACAAGCAAATGGAGGCGCTTATTGGTAAGGACTTCGCTAAAGGTACTTTAGAACGCTATGAAACCTCTTTTGATCATACCAGGGCCTTTATGCAATGGCAGTACCAGTTGGAAGACCTAAGTATTCGCAAACTCGATTATTTCTTTATCGAACAATATGCATTCTGGCTGAAAACCGTTCGTAAATGCAATCACAACACTACGGTTAAATACCTGGCTAACTTCAAAAAAATCGTACTGATCTGTGTGAAGAATAAATGGTTGCCCGGGGATCCATTTGCGAATTTTAAACTGACAAAAAAACCAGTCTTCCGTGACCCGCTTACCGAATGGGAACTAGAAACAATTATTAGAAACGACTTTGAAAATGAACGACTGAATAATGTTAAGGACATTTTTTTATTCGCTTGTTACACCGGATTAGCCTACGCAGATGTGAAAAAACTGAAGCGGTCGGAGATTATGAAAGGCGTTGACGGCGAACAGTGGATATTCACTCCACGTCAGAAAACCGAAACACCCTGTCCCATTCCATTATTACCCGTAGCATTGCAAATACTGGATAAATATGCCAGTCATCCAAAATGCGTTAATCAGGACCGGGCCTTACCAACACTTTCTAATCAAAAAATGAACGCCTACCTGAAGGAGATCGGTGATATCTGCGGTATCCGGATGGCGCTTACTTTTCACCGGGCACGCCACACCTTTGCAACGACCATCACCTTAAGCAATGGTGTGCCGATAGAAACCGTAGCCAAAATGCTTGGACATACCACACTGGCGCAGACTCAACACTATGCCAAAGTCATGCATGCTAAGATCGCCATGGATATGGCAGCATTGCGCGAAAAATATGCGGTGACCGCACCTGATGCAGAATTGGAAGGTGTGACAGTGATATTGGAACCGGTTAAACAGCTTAAAACGTTGCTAAAATACAATTATGTGTTGGTCGCGTAATAGGCGATAAATCTATAAGGTCACATTTTGTGACCTTATAGACGAAACTTAAAGCTTTCATGCGAATAGGTCTTAAGGTCGCATTTTGCGACCTTAAGATTGCAGCTGATAACTATTAACCAGTTAAATGAATATAACGATGAAAGATCAAATTTTGCCTGATGAGGCTATCACTACTAAAATTTACTTAATACGAGGACAAAAGGTTATGCTGGACAGTGATTTAGCCGAACTCTATAACGTTGAAACTAAACGTCTGAAAGAACAGGTAAAACGGAATATTGAGCGGTTTCCTGCCGAAACTTATATGTTTGAGTTAACACAAGACGAGTTTCAGTTTTTGAGGTCGCATTTTGCGACCTCAAACGATGGTCGCGGTGGCTCCCGGTATTTACCTATGGCATTTACTGAGCACGGCATACTTCAACTTTCAAATGTGCTTAAAAGTCAAAGAGCTATTGCTGTAAGCTTTTTAATCATTGATGTATTTGTCAAACTAAGGAAAACGCTGTCTGACCAAACTGAAATATGGTTAGCTATCGAAAAAATCAAAGGAAAACTGGATAGTCAGGATAAAAGCATGGACATCATCTTTAGGTATCTCGATGAAATATCTGATCGGATACCACAGATACCTGAACATGGGCAAAGAAAAAGAATAGGTTATAAACCAGGAGCGGATTGATAAATTGGAGGTCACAAATGGCGACCTCCAATTTACATTGTCCTAACAAATCAGAACATGTATCTGAATGTCGTCACTCAGGCTTTTCGTTAAATCTTTTACTGTTCGTTTCTCCACCTGGTATAATCATATTGTTACAATTGTTAAGGGCGATGTTTTATAACTTGTACCAGTTAATCCATCCCTATATGCCATTTATGATCAAGGTATTTTGCAGGCAATTTGCCATTCCGGTCAATAGAATGACCTGCACGACCGGTATGCCAAAGCTGGGCAACGATCAGGCCACCATGGGCATGAACGGCTTGGGTAACTTTCTTCCAGGCAGCGATCTGTTCGGGGGTATAGATCCCCGGAGTCAGCGGACTGCCGGTCGCTTCTTCACTGATCCGGATAGCCTCGGTAAACATCAGCCCGGCACCGGCTCTTTGGGTATAGTATTGAACGGTCATATCGCCTACCACACCGTTTAAGTCAGCCCGGCTCCTGGTCATAGCCGACATCACCATGCTGTTCTTTAAGGTTAGTTTTCCTAAAGTTGCTTTTCCCAATAATTTCATGATCTTAATTTTTTATGTTACTGATTATGTATTGTTTTATAAATTGTAGGCAGGCAGATAAACCTGGTTGATAAAATCCTCGGCTGTTGTAGAAGTGGTTGTCGAATCATCTCTTTTTTGATAATTCATAAAGCCGGTTTTGATCGCCGTTCCCATTTCAAGCAGGTTATCTACAAAGTCTTCTGCAAAGCCGTTGCTTAAAAATGTTTGCTTGATCTGCCCGACAGGTACCTGCACATAAGGCAGTTCAGGCTGGCCAATAGCTTTGCCTATCAAGGTCGTAAACTCCCTGTAGGTATACTCTCTTGGCCCCATCACCGCGTGAACACTTTTACCACTAAAGTCGAGGCTGGCTAAATGTCCGGCTGCTATCTTTGCCACGTCCTGAGTAGCCACCATTGGTATGGCATGATCACCAACTGCCGCGGTACCATTGATGCCTTTGTTCTTCACTAAAGCTATTGTCCTTAAGAAGTTCTCCATAAAATAAGCAGAACGGATATGTAATACATTTACATCGTTCAACTGATTTAACCTGACTTCCTGTTCGCCGGTACCCGCCATGATGCCGTTGCCTTCGTGCATATGAGAACCAAGACTGCTCATGTTGACAATGTGTTTGATGCCGGAGTCCTCGATGGCTTTAATCAGCGTGCCGGTAACCATTCGCTGGTAGGCTCTGGTTTTCTCTGCCTTCACATTGTCAGGTAACAGAATGAATGCGCTATCTGCGTTTTTAAAGGCGTTGGTAAGCGTTTCTATATCAGTAATATCACCTGCAATAATTTCAGCACCCAAAGCGCGATGCTTTTCTAATTTCTCGATGTGCCTGGCGATCAGGGTTACCCGATACCCTTCGTTTAAAAGGATCCCGGATATTTTACTACCTACTGTTCCGGTAGCTCCGAGTATGACTATGTTCTTTTTCATGGTAGAATTATTTAATTGTTGTTGTTTAATTACTATGCAAAGATGTTGTGTTTGACAGCCTTAAACTTGTATCAAATCACTGTTCTTATTTTACTTCCAGGTGGTTCCGTTTTCCAGTTGGCCGCTCTCCAGATCATTTTTAATGATTGCCAGGGCATCCGTCAGCATAGTTCGAACCGTTTTCATCAGCACTAATTCCACCATCAGTCTGGCTAAAAAGTTGGCAGGGACCGCCCGGTAAGTCCACTCGATCCTGGTTTGGTTGCTGCCCAGATCGGTGAACAGCTATTCGCCTTCCAGTCGTTTCAGGAGAGCCGAAAGAACCTTCGAAGTGAAATGCTCGTTCTTGTAAGAAAATGATGTTGGGGCGTTTACAGTGAGCAGGCTTTCCTGCGAGGTTGAGCCATCTGCAAAATAAACGGTTCTCTGCAGCCCGGCTTTATTCCAGCCTTCTTTGACACTGGTATCAACGATCGCCGGAATCATCGCATTCCCGCGAAAGATGTGCATTAGGTTGATCGGGGCGATATAATTAAAAGCTTGATCAATGGGAGAATCGATGGTCACAACCACCGTTATTTCTGGATTTTCAGGAGTTGTCATTTGATGTTGTTTTATTTGATTACGATACAAAGATGCGCTGATCATCTGCGGCACACCTGTATCAAATCACTATTCTGATCGTCAGTGCAGATTGCCGCTGTACATGCCGCCGTCAAAACGAACCGCATCGGTTTGAGTAATGAATAAGATGATGTCACTGGTTTCCGCTGCACGGATTTTTGGACTTTCGATTTCGATCAAAACACTTTCCCCGGTAGTAAGCACCGTCGTTTCGTTGGCGGTTATTTCCCCGTCAAAAACATAAAACAGGAAGGTGCAATTTTCAGCTGGCGCTTCAGGCAAAATGATTGCTGCACCCTTTTCCAATCGCAAGTCCATGAGCCAGGTATTGCTTCTGATCTGCCACGGGTAATCGTCGCCTTTGCCCGCTATTTTGCGCCAGTTATTATCGCTGTAAATTTCCGGCAAATCGTAAAATTGAACCTGGGGTGGTAGACCTGCAGTCTCCGGCCGGATGAATATTTGCAGCCCGGTTAAAACACCGCCTTCCTCCAGCACCCGCTCTTCGTGAGAAAAGCTGGCACCCGCATTCATCAACATCAAATTTTGATTGGAGATGATACAGGTATGGCCTTCCGAGTCCAAATGGCTAACCTGGCCGCTTCTCAAATAGGTAAGGATCTCGTCATCCCCGTGAGGGTGCATGGGGATTAGTGTGCCTGGTGTTATCCGGGCATGGTCTATTCTACCTATGGTGGAAAAGCCTATATCGTGTAATTCTGGCTGGATAAGCCCTGGATACAAAATCTGGATGCCAAAGCCGTCATGCTGCTTACCATACTTGATGGTATGATCGATCTTGGTCAGCATCTTAGTCAATCGCTATAACTACTTTACCCATATAACCGCCACGCTCCGCATATTCATAAGCTTCTTTGTATTGCGCGAATGGAAATACTTTGTTGACTTCGATCTCCAGCCCGTTATTCAAGGCTCTTAGCAGAACATCGGTATTTTTGGCAGATGGGTTGGAAAGGATGACCACATGCTTTTTACTTCTAAATAAGTTACCTAACAGCGATAGCGGAATGTCAATTGGCTTTGGCGTAGGATTTAAAAATAGGGCTTTAGACTTCATGATCTGTTTAGCACTTTTGTAACCCATTTTGCCGGATAGGTCGACAACAAAGTCATAAGTGTTTTTCTGAGTAAGCACATTTTCCTTCTTGTAATCTTTCACGGAGTTTGCGCCCCATTTTTTTGCATAGGCTGCTCCCTGGCTGCTGGTCACCGCGGTTATGTTAGCGCCGCGTTGTTTTAATAATTGCAGTAAAAACATACCAAAGCCTCCGGTAGCCCCGTTTACCAAAATGCTCGTTTGCGAACGGATGTTGCCCATTTTTTCTAATGCGGTAACAGCAGCAGTTCCGACTACAGGTATAGCGGCAGCCTGGGTGAAGCTGATGTTAGCGGGCTTTTTCCAGACAAGTGAAGCTGTTACAGCAACGTACTCTGCTGATACGCCTTCTTTCATCATGTTTTTTACCACCCCAAAAACTTCATCGCCTTTTTTTATGCCAATGACGGCAGATCCGGTTTCTTCAACTATACCGGCGAAATCAGTACCGGTCTGCTTTGGGAATTTTGAACCGGACATCAGGGTCATTTCGCCTTTCCGAATTTTCCAATCCATTGGATTGATAAAAAATGCTTTTACTTTGACCAGTACCTGATCTGCTTTGATAGCAGGTTTTTCTTGTTCTACAGTTTGCAACACATCCGCGGGTCCAAACTTTTGATATACTATTGCTTTCATGATATTATTTTTAATTGATTAAAATGATATCACAAAGGTGCGGACAGGCTGATCAGTAAACTTGTATCAAATCACTGTTATAATACCCCCTTATGAAATTTGCGGTATTCGATTATAGAATTATCTTTAGCTGAAAAAATCAGCATATGAAAAACCCGGCCCAACTATTAGAAGATAGTTTACTAATTATCTGGAATAATCGAAATTCAGTGGAAAGACTTCAGGCAATGCAGCAGATTTACCACCAGGACATCCAATTTTTTGAAAGTGATTCAGGCAATGCAATTATTGGCTATGAAGCAATCAATAACCTCATAACGGGTTTGCAATCTGAATGGGCAACGGAATTTTCTTTTCAGTTGAGCAAACCAAGTCAGACCAACCATGATGTTCAAATAGCTTCCTGGACACTTGGCATTTCAGGTGAGCAACCTGTTGCGAGTGGAATGGACGTGGCCATCGTAGAAAATGGAAAAATTAAAGCGCTTCATTTATATCTTGATTAACAGCCGTTAAAAGCTGCAAGGCTGGTTCATAGCCTAATAGATCTCGATCAGGTCACTGTTGAATTTTAAGGCTTTAGGAGGCATGCCGAACATCTCATACATGTACTTATTAAATTGGGGCAAGTCATAAAAGCCTGTGTCGTAGGCGATCTCGGTAAGGCTTCTGTCTTTGTCAGAAAGCGTAAGATAGATTGCCTGGCGCAACCTGGTCCATAATAAATACTTGGATAGGCTACTGCCGGTTTGTTGTTTAAAGAGTGAAGCTAAACGCGAGGGCGAAAGAAAAACGATATCGGCAAATGTTTGCGGTGTGATGTTTTGTTTGCAATAGTTGGATTTGATATAGTCTGCTATTTTGGCAACTCTTTCATCATAGGCTGTAGCCGGTAATTTAGCGAGCAAAGCATCAACTATTTGGCTGATAGCTAAACTGTCTTTGGGCGTCTGAAAAAAAGCATTGGTTTCAGATGGTGAATCAAAGACAACATATTCCTCATTTGCTGCAAATCTGGAGGCCAGCTCTAAACCGATATTCGAATAAGGCTCTATATTTAAAACATTCAGCGTTCCTTTTTCGGCCGCGCAAAAATGCGGCACATGCGGTTTTATTAAGAAACCGTGGATCCGTTCGTACAGCGTTCCGCTGATGGTCGAATTAAAGGGTGTGTCGTTCGATAAGACGATCTGATAGGCCGAATGATGGTGGATCTCTACGGTTAGGTTTTTTGCTTTTAGGGCAAGGAAGAAAGGATTCATAGTTACAGTTAACGTTTCACTGTAAAAATATCAAAATAGGAAACCAGGTCAAGCACTATCGCCTAAATGAATAATCCCACAGAAACATGATTTTAATCGAGAATTAGTTTGCTTATACAAAGGCGATAGATATGCCGTTCGGGATAATGGAGTGGTATTAAGTGTAATGCGGCCGGATAAGCGCCTTAGCTCTATTGTAACCAAAGGACTTTTGGCACACCAAATTCCAGAGATGCATATTTGGAATTTGCGTCAGTTCCGACAAGCAACAATTGCTTAACACTGCCGACATTAATAACTTTTTAAACGAACTTTATAATATTTGAATCATACCTATATTTAATTAAATTAACCTGCTTTTTTTATAATCAAATGAGCAAGTGCCGGATCACTCAACAATCGCTCCATTTCCAGCTCGATAATATCCCGGACGTCCTGTTTGACCTGCAGGTAATTCCGCTCTACAATAGCGCCATTGATCTTCCTTACTTCCGGTAATTGCACATAACCATCAATCTCTTTTTTAAGCGCCGCATGGTCATTGACAATTTCGCAATGAAAAGCTTTTAACTCAATCTTACAGTTCGGATTATCGGCCACCATGCCCACAAACTCACCGGAACTTAATGCCGAGATCCGCGATGGCGGCACCGCCGCCTCCAGTTGTTTTGACCGGCTGATTGAAGTATCGCTGCGGTTAATAGACAAACTTTCCCTGTCCTGCATGATCCGGCCGATCTTTTCGGAAACAGATTTGGCCGTATCGCCTGATACCTGGCCCACCGCCATGTTACCGGTGATATTCATGATGACGTCCGCCTGCTCACGCCCGTAATCCTTGCGCAGCTGGCTGGCATCCTGGATGCCCAAACAAGTCGAAATTAAATTGGATCTGCCAGTGGAAATTGTGGGTATGATGTCCGTTGTCAAGGTGGGAAATTCGTCAAAGACCAGGCTGCATTTCAGCTTATCTTTTTGATTAATGATCTTCAGCAAACGATTAGTAAACAAAGACAATACTGCACCATAGATCTGGATCTTCTGCGGGTTATTACCCATGCAAACGATCTTGGGTTCCTTGGGGTTATTGATGTCCAGCGTAAACTCGTTACCCGACAAGACATAATACAATTGCGGTGAAGCAATCCGCGCCATAGTGATCTTGGCCGAGGCGATCTGCCCTTCCAGCTGCTCCACCGCATCCCGTTTATAAGCGCTGATGAACGGGTTGATGAGCACATCGATCTCCTTCTGCGTACTCAGCAGCGTAAACAGGCTGTCATAGTCCGCCTGCATCAGCTCGATAACATGTGGCAGCGTACAGAACTCACCGCCATTATATTTACGCAAATACCAGATGATCGCCGTCAGGAAGTTGATCGGGGACTCCACGAAAAAATCCCCCTGTTTTTTGATCCATTCCCGGTTCAAACCCAGCAGGATCGTCCGCGCCGATTCCACCGCATCTGTCAGGTCCAGCAAAGCAGAAGGATCTAAGGGATTACAGCGGCTGCTCCGGGACAGGTCATCAAAATTGATCGAAAAGAACTTAGGCCCGACTTTATATCCAGCTTTATATTTCAGCCAGGTGTTATACGCGATCACCGCCAGGTCAGGCATTTTGAAATCGTAAACGAACATCGCAAAGCCCTTGCGGATATGCTGCGTGATCACATGCCGGATAATGAAGTAGCTCTTCCCAGAACCCGGACTGCCCAGCACTAAAAGCGCTCTAAATAAATTGATGAAATTGATCCAGCCATTGCGTTCCTTGCCCTTCAGTATATACTTCACCGGCAGGTTCACGGAGAACTCGTTTTCCAATAACCGTTCCTCCTGCGGAAAAGTCTCCTGGTCACGGTTGAAAATATCCCCGGCCAGCTTATCCCTTATTATCCGGGAGAGCATAGTGCCGCCGCTCATCATCAGCAGGTAGCCTAATGCGGTCACACTCATATACAGGAGCGCTACCCATTCCATTTTTATTGGCAGCAACAGAAAAAAGTAGCTGACGAGGAAAAAAAAGAGACCGGTAATAAGATACAGCAGCGCCGATTTGGATGTCTGCTTTTCATCCTTTTTACCAGGCACCCCGATGAGCGCAATGGCCAGGAAAGCCAGCGCGATCAGCTTCGGTTTTAAAAAGTTGCTGAACAAGCCCGTGCGGACAATATTGGCGAGCAGGCGGTCGGTCAGCGCCGATATCCAATGCCAATGAACGAACGCCCCGTAACATGTTTCATAAAAATGCAGCAGCAATACTGCTATGCTGATCAGCCTGGTCATATCCAGGATCTTGCGCATCGCCTGATCGTTTTCTCCCGTTTGCATAAATCCAGCCCCTCTAAATCTCCCCTGAAGGGGAGACTTTTTTAATCATCCTCACCCGATTCATCACACCCTAACTCACACACTATTAAGCCAGCTCAAACCCAAAATCCGGGCATAGCGATGGCTAACCATCCTCTCTTTACGCAGAGACAACGGGCAAAAAAACCCTCAAAAAATCAACAGGAAACTCAGCCCGGCGACAGCCGCAGCCGTTTTTTCTTCTTCCTTTTCCGCTTCAGCTCCCAATCCATCGCTTGCTGGACGCCATCCGTATCCAGCAGCACCTCTGCCATTCCGGCACCACCGATATGCCCGCTTTCAGTCCCCACAAAGTCCGGTAAAACATCAGGCCCTTTAACCCCGTTTGCATAGCCGCCCTGAGCCATTTTTTTCGCTTCGCCGTTTTGTTTTTTCCCCTCACCTGCCCCCGTTTCCAGACAACGTTCCTTAATGGCGTTGGCACTATAAGCTTTACCTAAATTACTGCCGTTAAATACGCATTTGCTCTGATGGTCAACATAGGTAATCCCGTAAATTAAACCCTGTTCATTTCGTCGTACCACCGTATCCACACCCTGCTTTTTCAAAGCCGCTACCAAACCCTCAACGCTTTTATCACGCCCCAGGAAATACAGGCCTATCGCATTCTTCAACCGCAGCTTTGCCTTCGGGTCATCCTTTGCCAGCTTATTGGCCTCAAACTTTCCCTCTAAAAATTTCAGCGTCGTATCTTTAAAAAATAAACTGGCTTTGATGGGTACGCCCACCTTATCACCCTTTTCATCCAGCACCCGGTAAACCAAACCGCTGTGCCAGAAGATCCGCGAGTTTTCTTCACCCCGGTCGGCAACAATATTATACAGCCGCAATACTGCGTTCAGTTCCGCAAGGGAAGCATATTTGTATAAAGGCAATACCGTTTGCAATACATTGCCAATGGCGCGTTTCGTTTCTGATTTACCATAAAGCACCCGCGCCGCATTGACCGGGTTTAGTTTATAAGCCCGTTGTAATTTGCTTTCTTCAGCCTTAATCAAACCATATTTAATTTCAATTTCCTTACGCGCCGGTTCAGATTTTTGCTTACCCAAATTGTGCAGATGTATCGCCTTGCCGTCCGGCTGAATATTCGTCGTTACAATGTGCACGTGCGGGTGCCCCGCATCTTCGTGCCGGTATACTAAATAAGGCTGCCCGGTAAAGCCAAGCTTGTCTAAATACACCTCTGCAATCTCTTTTAACAATTCGTCCGGCAGCTTTTCAGACGGGTCAAAGTTCAGCGAAATATGCACGCTGTTATACTTCGTCCGCTGGTTCAATTCCGTCAGCATTTCCAGCCGCCGCAGCTTCTGGTGAAAGCTCAGATCAGCCGCATCCACCGGGTAATAACCTGCCTCCAGGCAGACCGCCAAACCCGCCTTTACCTTCTGCTCATTATAGTTCAATATATTGCGCAGGCTCGTCGATTGATGGATCACCGCAACCATGCAGAAGACAATAATTTTAACCGGCTTTGGATACTTTCCACCGCCGCAAAAAAGCGTTCCTTATCCCGTTCAAAACGATCTACCCAAACCTGCATCTGCGGTGAATGATCGAGCATATTCAGTCTGTGCACCGCCTGGTTAAAATTCACCCCGATAGCATTCAGCTCCCGCCGCAATAAAGCCATTTCCGCCAGCAGCTCATCTTTCGACTGATCACGCGTAAACACCGTAAACGACTTACCGAATATTAACCGCCGCACATACTCGCTCAGTTTACGCACTGTCGACCGCTTCCAGTTTTTTTCCAGCTCGCTATATTCATCCGCTGTCAGGCGCAACCCGATGATCCGTTTCCTGCCTGTATCTTTTTCCTCCATCACCAATCCTCCGCACAAAATCCAAACTCACTCCCAAATCAATAGCTCACACCAAACCGAATACATCCAAAACCAGGTTCCTAACCGCCCCCGACTTCGGAGGGGGGCGGCAAGATTTCAATTGTTGTTAAACAATTGTACATCTTGCCGATTGCAAAACGGGCAATCTCCCGGCTTTCTGCCGAAAGCCCAAAAACACCAAAACAGCCTCAACCTTAAACCGCGCTCCGCAAGCCACCATCTAAGCGCAGAACCGGCTTTTTAACCTCGCCCTTATGCCGCAGCCAGTCGTTCAGATCCTTAAACTTTTGATAAAACCCGCTTTCATCCACAAACCGGCTGCCTAAAGACAAGGCATATTTGGTATAGGCCAAGCCCGTTACATCCCGGTCCAGCCAAAGATGGACCCTATCATGCCGCTCCAAAAAAGGCAGCGCCCGGTCGAACAAACCCGCGCCGTTCAGCACCACGAAATCCACCGAACGCGGGTCTTCATAAGGATGCAAAGTCACATAGGAAAGGAAGTCCATAAAGCCCTCGAAAACATGTACCGCACCAGATCCCGAACCCAGGCAGGTAATATCTTTCGGCGCACTGCTTTGCTTGAAATTTTTGTCGCGGATCTCCCAGCCACCAGCATCATTCTGAAAACCGATCCCATAGAAACCTCGGCCATTGATTTCATAGGAAACTTCCTTACAATATCGATCCGCAACAGCAAGAGGTACCGAACGCTCATGTAGGTAATTTTTGAGCGGATAGGCATACAGGGGACGTACATCTTTAACCACCAGTTTGCTATCATTACCGGCACGTCCCTCATGTAATTCCGGCTCATGCCGGTTGAGCTCGTGAGGGGAAAAAGAAACGTTCATCCTGTCCAGCAGTTCCGGTATTGAACAGCCATGATAACGGAGTAAAAAGTCGAGCGGGTTACCGCCGGCCATCAACCCGAAATCGTACCATTCATTGGTTATCCGGTTAACATGAAAACTCGCCGTACGCTCATTTCTCAAGGGCGACACATACCAGTAATCGGTATCATTTTTCTTCCGCGCTGTGGGTTCATGACCCAGCATATCCAGCAAGTAAACGATATCTAATTCCCGTAGCCGGGAAAGCGAAAACACTTCATTTGTAAAATCCATAACACATATCCCTTTCGCTAATCAGAGCAAAAGTAAAGTGCCCGTTTCACATTCACCTATCCTCCCCATATTTTGATGAGGATCGTTTCTGGTTAACAACCGACCTTTGAAGCATTAATTAACTTCTAAATATTTTGCAAATGGCAACGACAAACGTGTTAGGGACTGTTTATGAAACTTTACTATGCAGTCCGGGGATGAGTGAGGTGGTAAAGATCGATGTGAAAATTTCCCGCAAAGCTGTACTGCTTTTAAACAGTGTAATTGAGGCTGGATTGGATAAGGGTAATGAGGCTTTTCTCGAATTGGTTAAGCTTGTTCCTAAAGAGGATATCGATGAATTAAAAACATTCGCGGAAGAAAGCCTGAAAAAAGCAGGCCTAAAAGAACTCAGCGAAAAAATGAGCAGCTTATACCAAAAACAGTAACTAATCGGCCCGCAAAGTTGCGGGCCGATTATCAACCCACCGCATAATTAATTTGACCTAATTAATTTTGGTATTTTATGATGGAAAAAACGAAGTAATGTTTTAGAAAAGACTCAATTGCACCAGCCTATCTGGAAAGCGGATAAACGACATGAGCATTGCTTTATTAACCATTCATTCTGGAATATCCCCAACATGCTAAATGCGCTGTTAAAGATTCTTCCGGAAATGCTATTTATTTACTTGTAGTTATTTACTGCTGCTTGCCCTTCCGAGAATAAACCAATTAGTTTGAATTTATTTTCACCGGAGTAGCTGTAAATTCAGTGCTATATCACTGCCCCCCTGCAATCAGATACGCTATACCCAAATCTTCCTTAAACCGCAGCATTCAAAACTCCCTTGTAATGCAATTGTTGTTGGCTATCTTTTCAGGCTTTGAAGGCTGCTGCTCCGGCAGTAGCCACGGCATTGTCCTCATGTACTTCGCCGCCGGATACGCCAATCGCCCCAGTTATGTTACCTTCCCCGTCCCTTAAAAGTAGTCCACCGGGAAAGGTAACCAACCCCCCGTTAGTCAGTTCGATATTATAAAGCGGCCCCCCTGGCTGCGATAATTTGCCTACCTCTCCTGAATCCATACCACACAGAGATGCGGTCCTGGCTTTCTTTATCGAAATATCAATGGAAGCTAATATTGCGTTGTCCATTCTGACGAACAATTTCGTATTGGCGCCATCATCAATGACGGCAATGTTCATAGGAACACCGATTTCGTCTGCTTTGCGTTTTGCGGCATCAGCAATTTGTTGTGCCTGGATTAAGGTAATGCTCATATCGAAATGATTAAAGTAAGTGTAACCTCTGAACGATTCTTAATTTCATGTTGATCTATATCAAAGATAAATGCCCGAAAAAGAACTTTCATATCAGGCAAGTAATAGGCATTATCATTTTGATGATAATATATTGACCAGCAGAGATGCGTCCCGTAAACATATGCTACATCCCGTTTCGCGCCATATTATCCTGTTTTAACTAACCTGGGTTCATCCAAATCAGGCGGAAAAAAGAATATGCGTTTCTTTCTTTCTTTCTTTCTTTCTTTCTTTCTTTCTTTCTTTCGGTCTTTCGGTCCCATTTCACAGCCTAATCGATTGTTATTTTATTGTTTAAACCATGCTACAATTGAAGGGAACTTTGTTAAACAACGCCTGGTTTTCATAGCAGTTATAAGGTCGGACATTAAATTATTGCTAGCGTTTTGCAGTCCAATCGAACTTTCCCAACCGCAAGCGATCCTGTTCTCTCTCCTTTCCATTTAACCGGTAACGACAAAAATAATGCGGCAGGAAACGCATAACTCATTAAGATTGAAGAACTATAAGATAAGTAATAGCTGGTATCAGTTAAATAATTTCCGTTTGCGGCCAACTAGGTCGAAACTTGCAATACAATTATTTGATTCAAACGAATTATTAAAATTTGTCCGACAAAGTTTGCATACCATTGGTGTCTTACAAAAGGGGCATTCCGTTTCTAAAACCGTTTGATTGGAATTATTTGTATCGGCATAAAATTAAAAGAGAGCAAAAGATTCAGTTAGTTACTGAATTAACAGATATAGATCCGAAGCTACCAAAAGCAACACCATCGGTGGTGAACAGGTGGTGTTCCGTGCCTGGGCAAAGTTTCGAAAAAAATGAAAGGATGGGTATGGACGCAAAAGATCAAAAAAAAGCCAGACGATTTCGCCCAATGACCAGGTTGGGTTTAGCCGGGGTAGCTATAGGAAATGGCTTTAATGTGAACCCGGACGTTCAATGTTACCAAACGATGGAGGCGGCATGGGACTCGGGAATACGCTATTACGATACCTCCCCACTTTACGGTATGGGGATCAGTGAACATCGCATGAGTTTATTCCTGACCAACAGACCACGCGCTGAATCGGCTATCGACAGCAAACCGCGGAATATCCAACTTCTTAGGATACAAACGCCGCACGGGGACACAACCGTGCCGATTTGACGTAGAACCGGGCATCTCACGTAAAGATTATTACCATATCAACCCAAAGATAAAGACTATCGGCCTAACGCAGTGTTGGCGACTTTCTCCGGAATACGATAGCAAACAACAATTTCAGCGCGATGACACCAAGAGTCCGGAGCTGTGATCTGGATCACAGCATTTTAGTGATCTGTGTCCTCACGTATGGACCGCTGAAATGGCAATTTTGAACAGACATTAGAACATATATGAACTTACAACTTAAAAACAAAAAGGTCTTCATATCCGGATCTACCGCCGGTATTGGGTTCGCTATTGCTAAGGGCTTCGCACAGGAGGGGGCTATTGTTTATTTAAACGGCAGGGACGCAATTAAGGTCGAAAAAACAATGTCGGCAATACGACAGGAATTGCAGGACGCACAAGTTTATGGCATCGTGGCCGATCTGGCCACCGCGGAAGGTTATGAAAAGCTGATCGGGGAATTGCCGGATACCGACATCCTGGTCAATAACCTCGGCATCTTTGAACCCGTACCATTTTTCGATATCAAAGACGAAGATTGGATAAAAATGTTCGACGTCAACGTCATGAGCGGAATCCGGCTGAGCCGCTTTTACATGCCGAAAATGCTTGAAAAGAATTGGGGACGCGTTGTTTTCATTTCCAGTGAATCTGCCTTGCAAGTTCCAACCGAAATGATCCACTACGGTTTGTCCAAGACTGCACAGCTTTCACTCACCAATGGCCTTGCTCAATTGACCAAAGGCACAGGCGTTACGGTTAACTCCATATTACCCGGGCCTACCTATTCGGAAGGGGTGGAAAAATTTGTCGGCGATCTTGCGAAGCAGCGGAACCTAACAACCAAAGAAGTCGAACATCAGTTCTTTACGGAAACACGGCCGCTCAGCCTTTTACAGCGATTCATTTCGCCGGATGAAGTGGCATCCGCCGTATTGTATATATCCAGCGAACTGGCTGTAGCCACCAATGGCGGCGCGATCAAGGTGGATGGCGGGATTCTTAAAGGCTTACATTAAGGCGTGATAAGCCCGGTGAAACCCCTTCTTACGGCTACGTCATTTGTCCGGTAAAGGAGAATGCGGTAAATAAAAAGCCTTACGACAACATTAAATAAAATTAGAATTTTTAAGGAAAGATGAAATCAAAAATAAAAATCCCCCCGTTGAAAACATACATAGCTATCGCTATGCTGTTCTTACTGATACACGCTGACGTGAAAGCACGTCACTCCTACCGTACGATTATGGAAGGAACCATTCCGGATCAACTGAAGGGAAAGGCCCCGGTTGCCCGGTTAGCCCGTTATGAAGTTAAACCCGAATACCAGACGGCGTTTCGCAAAGCGGTAAGTGACTACGTCCTGTTCTCGCTGGAGCAGCGGGGCAATATTTTATCCGAAGCATATTATGAAACGGATAATACGTCAGTATGGTGGCTAATCGAAAGATGGAGCAGCAGAGATGAGTTGGAAAAGAACAGCAGGAGTTTACCCTTCGGCACCTTGGCGTCATCAGCGAAAACCGCGCTGGCACAACCAGAAAAAATTATCGAGGTGAAGGACCTGGAACCGCTTTCCAAACAGCAATGGCGCAACAAGGCAAAGGAGAATGACGATCCGCTTACTATTATGCTGTTCGTCGATACAAAACCGGGAACGGATGGAACCTTCAAGGACGTCTACCACACGGCCATGCCGCAGTTCCGAAGTGAGCCCGGTGTTATTACCTATCAGCTTTCACAGCTTGAAGCGGATAACACCCAGTTTGTTACTTATGAAAAATTCAGGGACGAGGATGCTTTTCAGTACCATCTGAAATTTCCACCTATTCAACCGGTGATTGACTATCTGCAAACCAGTATCAAAAAGCAGCCTTTTCAAAGCGGCCTTCATAGGCTGAAAGCTTTTGTGCCCCTGGACCAAAAATAACGACATATCCATCATTAAAATCATCTACATCATCATAACAATAAAAATTAGTAAAAATGAAAACAATTAATCGAATGGTATTAGCTGGTATCGTAAGTGTACTTGCAATATTTGATGCAAATGCGCAGGTGAGCGCAAACCAGTCCAAACCCAATGAGCTGGAAATTGTAAACCGATTAACCTCAACACCCGCGGTCGTTAATATGCCTGTATCGCAACTCCTCAATGCTCCCGGGAACGAAGCGTTAAAGGCGTTCTTCTTTACCCCGGTAAAAGACAAAACCCTATTGAAAGGTAAAAAGATAGCGGTAATTGCGGCAGATGGTTTTGAGGAAATAGAATTGTTGGGGCCAGTATGGTACTTCAGGCAACTGGGTGCTCAGGTCGACATCGTTTCCCCAAAATACAACCCTGCCCCGGCAAGATATGGCCTTAGCGCACCTGAAATGGCCAAAACACATATCATGGCGATACAATACCTGCAACCTGTAGGATGGATAAAGGTGGACCGCACCGCAGACCAGATCAAAACAAGCGATTATGATGCCGTATTCATTCCGGGTGGTGCCTGGAATCCGGACAACCTCCGCTATGATAAGGATGTGATCCGCTTTATTCAGGATTTCAACAAATCGGGAAAGCTGATCGCGGCCATTTGTCATGCGCCGGTGGTGCTGGCATCAGCAGACATCCTGAAAGGGAAAAAGCTCACCGGTTACTGGAACATTCAAACCGATCTTAAAAATGCCGGAGGTAACGTTGTCGATGAACCGGTAGTAGCAGACGGGAACCTGATCACCAGCAGGCATCCGATCGACGTGGCTGATTTTTCAAGAGCAGTAGAAAGCTGGCTGACCAAAAAATAGTCAGGTTAATTTACACGGTACGACTAAACAGATTGATTAGCGAGGGGCACTAAGATTTGCCGCTCGCTATTATTGTAAAGGATACAGCATCAAACCATTTATCACCCTTGTGTTCATTATTTGGCTGATATTCATTAAATTAGTTATCTATCAACGTAATTTTGCTGATCATGGAGCAAGTAGCTGACGGACCTTCAGCTATGATACTTTTGAAATAAGGATTATCATTATGAATTTTAAATTCATCTATCGCCTTTCAAAGCAATTGGCATCAGGATCGGGGATCATCGTCCTGTTCCTGATAGGTATGGCGGGTGCGAATGGACAGACCAATTTAAGCGGAACCAGTAATGAGGAAAAAGAGATAGATGCTTTAAAGAACACTGCTGACAAACATTTGGTGCAAGGCAAGCTTGATCTTGCAGAAACCGAGCTATTGGATGTACTTCGGCGATACAAAGCGATCGGCTATCCCAATCTTCATTATACCTATGATCTGCTTGGGGTTACCTACCGCAATAAAGGAGATTTCAGTAAAGCCATTTATTATGGTTTAAAGACAATTGAAAGCATGGAAGCCACGCATGATTCCGTCGCCGCCATTACCTTTTACAGCCGGCTTGCTAATATGTACCGGGAATTGGGGCAGCATGAGAAAAGCGTGGAATGGTATTGGAAAATGCTACGAATAAGGAAATTTACGGATTGTAGAAACATATATATATTCAGGGACGCAGGTTTTTTGGCAAGAGAACTTATAAACCTAAAAAAACAAAACGAGGCGCTTATCTATATTCTTGATATCAAAGCTAAAAACAAACCGATCGGCGTGCACGCCGAAGCGAGTTTACTTGCTTCGGTGGCCTATTGCTATCATGCCATGAAGAAAGACCGGCAAGCTGAGAGATATTATCTTGAACTCATAAAGTTAGCCGGGCGGCTACAAAAAGATAATGAAGTGACTACCGATGTTCATTACGAGATCGGGCAGTATCTCATGGATAAGCGGCAATATAAAAGGGCGGCAGTGTTTTTGCAGAAAGCACTAAATGCTCCTCAAGGCACTAATTCGACGTCTGTAGATAAGGATATATACCTGATGCTCTACAAGGCAGATTCAGCAAAGGGAGATTATCTTTCTGCTTCACAAAATTTAATGAAAAATAAGATATTAAGCGATTCGATATTCAATGAAACCAAAAGCAGGCAAATTGAAGAATTACAGGTTAAGTACGAAACCGCCAAAAAAGTAAAGGACATTGAATTGCTTAACAACCAGAATCAATTGGAGCGTATTCGGTCGAAGGAGGCCAACAGAACAAAAAATATATCATTGGCAGGCGCAGGTCTGCTGCTAATTATCGCGGCGTTAATATTTAACCGATATCTCATAAAACAAAAAAGCAACCGTAAGCTTGAGGCTCATCAAAAGGAACTGGATCAAAAGAATCTTTTTCTGGAAACCCTGAATTCAGAACAGGATAAACTGCTCAGAGAAAAAGAGTGGCTGATCAGGGAAGTGCATCATCGGGTCAAAAACAATCTTCAAATGGTGACCAGTCTACTCAGTACACAGTCCGCATACCTTGAAGATAACGCCGCCGTTTTGGCTGTTAATGACAGCTTGCGGCGAATGGAGGCAATATCCCTGATCCATCAAAAACTCTATCAGGATGAAAATACTACCACAATCGCAATGGCTGAATATATCAATGATTTGATCAGTCACTTACATGAGGGTTTTGATACCGGCACACAGATAATTTTTGATCAAAATATAGAGCCCTTGAATCTTGATGTATCGCAGGTAATTCCGCTGGGATTAATTATTAATGAAAGCATTGTCAATGCGATTAAGCACGCATTTCCCAATGGGCAGAAAGGACTTGTGAGCATTACTTTACAACATGACGGAGCTGATCATCTATTGCTAAAAATATCGGATAATGGTATTGGCCTACTTGCCGGTCATGATATAATGGCGCATACCTCGCTGGGAATTGATCTGATGCAGTGGCTCACCAAACAATTAAATGGCAGTTTTAATATTGAAAGCAATAAAGGCCTGCATATCTTGATCAGGTTTGTCATATTTAACAAACAATTTTCGGACAAAGTATTGTAAAAAGTTATTAAGCTTAATTTGTATGAGTAACAAAGTGCTTATTGTAGAAGATGAACTTATTGTAGCCAATGATCTTCGGCTGATATTGGAACGTGCCGGATATAAGGTTACTGGTATCGCTGCTTCATTTGAGGAAGCCGAAGAGCTGCTTCAGCAAACTAAACCGGACCTTGTACTTCTGGATATCCGCTTGAAAGGCGAGCTATCAGGCATCGACCTTGCAAGGAAATTAAAAGCTCAAAATATTCCTTTTATTTATTTATCCGCTAATTCCAGCCAGAAAATATTGGAAGAAGCAAAGACAACTGTACCTTATGGGTTTCTTGTCAAGCCATTCAGGAAAAGGGATCTGCTGGTTACGCTGGATATTGCATGGTATCGTCACCAATATAGCCTTGAATCGCGATTGCATCAGGAAGACCTGCTGAAGAAGCAAATAGCAGACATCAGTAACGAAGTTATAGATTCACAAAGTAAATTGCTGAAGTTAGCCAGGATAATACAATATCATATTCCTTTTGATCTTATTGCAATGGGATCGGGACCTCTTTTTGTTGCACAGTTCAACGATGTATCCTATCTAAGGATCGGATTTGATGAATACCAATTTATCGGGGTAAAAGAATTCGTGACAATCACAGGTCTAAAAGGTTCTTCGCTTTCCCAGTTAAATGCGTACAGTCATACAAATGCAGGCGAGGTCACAGATAATGGCAGAATAATAGTTAAAAAAGAGGGCCTTACAGCTCCGCAGGAGATCTTATTTAAATGTTTTAACTTAGAGTCTCATTTAGCATTTTCTGTATCACTGGGTAACGGACAAATGGTTCATTATCTCTTTTACAGCCGCCAGTCTGATGTTTACAGCATGGATCATATTAACTTACTGAACCGGCTGACATCATGTCTGACAAACTTAGCAGAAAAGATGATTTATTATCAGACATCAACTTCAATAAGCCCGTTCCATACAGTCGATAAGAAAAGTTTGGAGGAATGGAGTTGTCCAGGGTTTCTTGGCACTATTGGAAGCCATCATCTTTTACTGGCAGCATTGGATCTGGCGGCCCAGGTAGCGCCTTATACAACTTCAGTTTTAATTCTGGGTGAAAGCGGAACCGGAAAGGGGAATGTGGCAAAGGCCATTCACGCACTGTCCCCGAGGCGAAACGCGCCGTTTATTAAAGTAAATTGTGGCGCTATCCCAACTACTTTAATAGAATCTGAGTTATTTGGCCATGAGAAAGGCGCATATACTGGCGCCGTCGAAAAAAGAATAGGAAGATTTGAACAGGCTGATGGCGGATCAATTTTCTTAGATGAGATTGGAGAATTACCGCTGGAAATACAAGTTAAACTATTGCGGGTTTTACAGGAAAAGGAATTTGAATGTGTGGGTGGCAGTTCACCCAGGAAAGTAGACGTCCGGATTATAGCTGCCACCAACCGGAACCTGGAAAAGGAAGTAGCCGAAGGAAATTTCAGGCTTGATCTGTATTATCGTCTTAGTGTTTTCCCCATTACCTTGCCACCTTTACGGGACCGAAAAAGCGATATCGCAGCATTGTCATTATATTTTGCGAGTAAGTTTTGCGAAGAATTTAACAGGGAATTTAGTGGGATCGCCGCTCCGATGATAGCAGAAATGAATGCCTATAACTGGCCTGGAAATATTCGCGAACTCGAAAATGTTTTGGAACGGTCTGTTATTCTTAACGATGGAAAATCTAAACTTGAATTAAAGGGAAGCCTAACCGCTATAGCGGATGAATTATCCGGCAAGCTAAACCTCAGTACACTCGAGGACGTGAAGCATATTCAAAGGGAAACAGAACGGGAGTGTATTATTTCAGTGCTCAAAAAAGCGGAAGGCCGCATTCGTGGTACCGGTGGCGCTGCGGAATTATTAAATATAAAACCAACGACATTGGAAGCAAAAATGGCTAAGCTCGGGATTAAAAGACAAGACTTTATGGATGCTGCGGGAAATCAATAATTCTTCATGATCGCTATTACGTGATATCATGAGGAAGCCAAGTGTTAGCCAACGGCAGCATCGGCTTTAAAAACCAGTTTTTCGGCTGCTTAGCGGCCATGATGCGTTTTTGATAAAACAACAACCTGCTCCAGTATTTATGGAGCTCAAACCGGTTACCTCCATAAATATTGGATATATAGGCTTCTTATTTATTTTATTCATTCCCATATAAAATAAATAATCATTTGATTTTCAATATATTACAAAATAAACTTTTTCATAACGCTATTTTAAAATTAAATGGCATGTAATTGACTGTTGGGTCTGCCGTGGCGTGGGTAGAAGAAGGAAACCAACTTCCATTAACAGTAAATGACAGCATCGTGTTTATTGATTATTGGTAAACCTAACGTCATTTATTTCGGTTTGAACCGAATACCTTTCATTGTAGCCTGCCTGATCACCAGCTGCAGCTGAGAGGCCAATATCGCAAACAAACACGTACAACTTTTAAATCAACAGGCAATGTTAAATTTGGAATGGTTCAGGACTTTTAAAGTTATTTACGAGACGGGCACCTTATCGGCGGCGGCACAGGCTTTGTGTATTTCTCAGCCCGGAGTTAGTCTTCATTTAAGCTCGCTGGAATCCTACACGGGCTTCCGTCTTTTCGAACGGGATGCGCGTAAAATGACGGCAACGGAAAGAGGCATCATGCTCTACAATTTCATCATTGATCATGTTGGGAAACTCGAAGAAGCTGAACAGGTTTTTCATCGGAAATCCAAAGTGTCCAAGCCGACGATTAGCGTGGGCATGTGTTTCGAGATTTTTCAGTATACTCTTGAGGCTCATGTGTCTGAACTGCCGTTCAACTTAATTACCAGGTTCGGCGCGTATCCGCAAATGCTAATGGAATTGAATAGTGGCGTTTTAGACCTGATCTTAACACCGCAAAAAGGTCTTCAACACGATTTAGATTTTACGCCGTTCACAAAAGAAAGAATTATTTTGATCTGTGGCAGCCAAACGGATACGACGGTGCTCGACCAGCTTCTCGTGAAAGACGACCGGTCAGCTATCAAAGACTGGCTATCTGTTCAGATATGGTATACAACTGCTGCAGACATGGAACATCTGAAAAGATTCTGGTCAACAAATTTCGATTGTTCGCCTGGATTCAGGCCGAATTATGTTCTGCCCTATTTTAATTCCATTTTGCGATGCTTATCTAACGGTGTTGGCTTCGCCGTCATTCCTGATTTTCTCTGTGGAAAAGACATCGAGGATCAAGCCATAAGGCTCGCATGGGAGGGCAACCCTCCTGTTGAAAACACACTCTATTTCGGAAAGCGAAAAAAGACGGCCTATCCTCATGAAATTAAACAGCTGGAAGATATTTTATCTAAGTACTGGGCCCCGCAATCAGATCAGGTTTTTCAATAATGTATGATAGATTGAAAGAATTCGATAACCTTGCTGCCGGATAAAAAATCGGGTGCCATTAACGCGCATGCAACGTCGCTATTCTGCTATTCACGCGTGGTTTAAGTAAGGATTGGCATTTTCTGCCCGAGCCCGAAAGCCCTTTAAAACAAGGCCATCCACGGTTATGCCTGTTAAGGGTAACAACTCGCCGCTATAAACACTATCCGATCCAGAATGCCGCGGCGCTCCAATTGCCGGAGCGTCAAAGAAAAAACGATAACTTTCTGCGAAAATGCAACAAACCGGCCCGCAAACAGGTTGTTGCAAGACCTCAACGGAACCACTCAGCTCATCCGGACATACGTGATCACAGGAGACCCAACCGGCCGCCCGATTTCCAAGTGAACCCGGGTAACAATAAGAGGATACAAAGCGAGCTATGTAGGCTGGCAGTAGCTTAGAATTTATTCCAAAGGATTTGTTAACGTTACTTCCCTTTCCTTCAGAAGCGGAATAACCTGTTCAACTACAATCTTTTTATAATGATCTGAATTTTTATGAAAGTTCAGGCCTGCTTCATCTTTATATCCTTCAAACAATACAATTATATTAGGATCAGTAGTGCTCTGATGTAATGTATAGAAAAGATTCCCTTCTTCTATCTTCGTTTTTTTTGCCAGCTCCTGGAGGAACCCTAGTACGATATCCAGTTTATTTTCCTGTACCACCCATTTGGCGAATACATGAATTGCTTTTTGACTCATCGCTTTAATTTTAAAATCAAAGCCGGGATCAATTCCCGGCTTTTCAGGTTTGCTGCGTTAGGCGCTTTTTGATTCCAGTATATTAACTATTTTTTCACCAACTCCATGGGCCGAAGCAGGATTCTGACCTGTCACCAGATTTCCATCTGCAACGCTGATCGCTGTCCACGGCGCGGCCGTGTGATAAACGGCTCCCTGTTTGGTGAGCGCTGTTTGCAGCAGGAAAGGCACATCGGCTATTGCATAATTTTCTTCTTCTTCATCAGTAAAAGAGGATATGTTTTTGCCGTTGACGATATAAGAGCCATCGCTCAATTTGGCATTTAACAATGAAACCGGACCATGGCAGACCGCTCCAACAACTGCACCACGTTCATATGTTTCCACGATTACTTTTTTAAGAAGTGCATTTTCCGGCATATCAACCATTGGTGCCAGGCCTCCGGGTATAAAAATAGCATCATAATCCTTTACATCCACATCTTCAAGTTTCCCGCCTTTCTGCATTGCTGCCCATCCCTTTCCGGTTAAGAACGCCAGGTTTGCTGGATCATCCGCCAAATTAAGTGCATCTAAATATGGCGTATCTCCGGTTAAACTGACGAAATCTATCTGGTAGTTCGCTTCATTGAATACAGCGTACGGGTGTGCCACTTCAGGAAGAAAGTTACCTGTCCTTCTGTTGTGCGGGCCAATCACATTGGTGTTTGACACGATAAATAATACTTTTTTGCTCATGACAGTTTAATGTTAAAAATTGGTTAAATCAGCGAACCATCGGACTGATATTGTTTGGTTTAATTATTGATACACGGCGGCTCTTTAACAACAAATTTACAGGCATCACGGCGGCAAATCAAATCAGAAGAATGATAGGTAGTATTAATATTATGAGGGGTGGCGATCTTAATGCTGCAGCTATAAACCAGGTCATCAGGCTGTGATTACCCGGTTTATAA
Source organism: Mucilaginibacter sp. P4_E8 (assembly GCF_056401495.1). Lineage (NCBI taxonomy): Bacteria > Pseudomonadati > Bacteroidota > Sphingobacteriia > Sphingobacteriales > Sphingobacteriaceae > Mucilaginibacter > Mucilaginibacter sp. P4_E8. The sequence continues at coordinate 248,582 of NZ_JBFUJG010000001.1, read as the reverse complement.
TTTTTCAGCAGTGCAGCTTACTTAGCATCTGCTTTAAACGTGGCATTATCAACATCCCTAAGAAAGGTCAGCAGGGATGCAAAATAATTGTTCTGGTCGTCATACATGGCCATGTGGCTTCCCCTAGGGCAGAGATAGGTTCGGCTGTTTGGTATCAGCTGCCCCTCTTTACGCAAACTTACCGGGCTCATCTCGTCATGTATTCCTCCCAGCACAAGTGTTGGCACCGTGATCTGCGGCAGCTTATCCCAAAATTCCCAATTCCTGAAATTACCTGTCACATGAAATTCATCAACGCCCTGCATTTGCACGTATACATTGTGATTAGCTTTTTTGAAAGCGCGGAGCAAGGGTTCGGGCCAGTTGCTTAACGGGATCCGGCAGATCACCTTTGAATAAAGTTTATTCATCAACAGGTCATTATACGCGGGCGAATCATATTTTCCAAGCTTGTCGAGAGAATCATAAACCGCAATGTCCCGGGTTGAAAATAACTTTTTCTTTAATTGTGCAGAATAAGAATTATAGTCATTCATTCCGGCCGTCATGTTTGATAGTATGGCGCCTTTAACATGTGATTGGTATTTGTGAAGATACTCCATTGCCAGCATGCTGCCCCAGGAATGTCCAAAAATATAAAAACCATCTAAACCCAATCCTTTTCGTACCTGCTCAACTTCCTCGACATACCTTGATACATTATAAAGTGCGGTGTCCGCAGGTGCATCAGAGTTTCCACACCCTAACTGATCGTAATAATAAAACTCAATGCCCTCTTTGGGAAGAAAGTCTTCGAAACATTCCATATAGTCATGCGAAAATCCCGGTCCCCCGTGTAATAGCAGTACTTTGATTTTTCCATCGCCAACTTTTTTTGTCCAGACATTGTACTTTCCGTCAACGTGAATTAGTTTGTTGCCACCCGTTTTTACCGTGGTGTCTGTGATGGTTGTAATTGAATTGGTTTTTTGTTTCGGCGCATTGCAAGCCAACAATAAAGTTGCCGTTAGCAGAATTAGTAGTTTTTTCATTAAAAAATTKTTTTGAATTGAAGGAGATAGGCATGCCCTTCGTAGGGGCTTGTTCAAGTAAAAGAGTGAGTTGGTGAGATTAATAACTCGCATTGCGAGCAACTGTTTCCACATCCCTTTTGCCGCCAGCATCAACTTTAATGGCTTCAGCTTCTTCACCCTTCGAACGAAGTTGAAGTTTAAGCATTTCTACTTCTTTTTTTAACGCTTCATATTGCCCTACCTGTTCCTGCAAAGCACCGATCAGTAACGGTACTAATTGTCCAAAATCGACCACTTCTCTATTACTTCCCGTCAGATTATTTTTGCCCTTTTCATGCCAAATGGTTTCGGTTCGCATTAATCCAGGCACTGTTGTCTTTATTTTATTGATATCAAGACCGAACTGATGACTCGTTTCATTTGAGCCGTTTTGGGTCTCACCTGCGTTCCTGATCACCGGTCTCAGTTTTTCGATACTCGCCAATGGATCGATGACCACCGTCTGTGACGCAGAAAAACTATTTTTTCTCATCACCTGGGCACTAGCTGTTTTAACCAAAGCCAATAAAAGTATCATACAATATACACTCCCAATTCTCATTTTCTTATTTTTCATTTATGTCAATTTTATTTATATGGTGTTTCTATCCAGTAATTTCTGATGTAATCATTTTCCCCAGGAGCCTGTCTGCTACCTTTAACGTAATGAACGGTTTCCTCATGATCAAAAGTTTCATTCCAATTTTCAATTCGCACAATAAGGTGCAGATCATTTCCAGGCAAAAGTTCCTTTCCAATTAAACCTGCGATTTGTTCGCCAAGCCGTTTTGGAAAAACTACCGGACACGCTTGAGCTGATCCCTCTTTTGGTACTGTTTCAATTGTAATTCTGAATCCGTCGGGTAAAGTGTTATTAATACTCATTATGCAATTTTGAAGTTGCAAAGGAACATAATCTTAAAAACCCGTACAATCCCCAAATATGGGGATGAATTTCAGCAGCAGTGCATCGGAAAACCAATGATACTTGACCCACTGCGTTTCCGCTTAATGGGAAATTACGGGTGATCGGTCCACTATTTTTCTGATTTGAGAAAGAGCCCTTCCAATGTCATAGGCAGTCGGTTACCGAGAGAACACACAAGCCGCCATGATCCGAACCCAAAATTTCACCAGGCTTCCAACCCGACGGAAAACGGATCAGCCACTACATTTTTTTGCATAAGCTTTTTCCTTAATTGTTTTATCTAACGCGAAATCCACCAAAGCTCAACTTAGTTTCAGCAGTATGGTTTACCTTTAAACACGATCCTAACTGCGATTTGATGCTCTCTAACTGAAAGCGGGAGTTGAACAGCGAATCCTGTATGCCAGTCATTTGTGTTACATCATCCACCATTTTTTTGTATAAAAGAAAACTACTGGTAGCCGGTTGCTTCTGTTTAATAAGATCCTTGATCTTAAAGTTGGCTTGCTGAATATCTTCAATCATGGAAGCCTGATTGTCCATTTCTTCGGAATTGATAGAGGTGAACTTAGAAAGCTCACTAAATCTCGACAAAATGATATCAAATTGGATAATTACATCTTTTCTTTGGGAAAGAAGCTTGTCAGCCTGATTGGCATCATCCTGCAGAAGTGAGTATTCATAGTTTTGCGCGGCAAAAAATAGATACAGGCAAAAAATGGAAAATGCCGCGAGGGCAATAAAGTTAAAGGAGAACATCAGGTATGATCTGTTTAATTCGTTAGTATTAATTGGTTTCATGATACTTTTGTTATGCTGTTTTATTATATATTATGAATGTACCGGCTGATTATAAGATGCATTATGAACAAGGATACCCTCATCAGTTACAAAATAGTTTTCATTGTCGTAAACAGAAAAATTATATACCACAGCGTTTCTGGACATCGACTCTATGTGTTTTATTTTTACCGCCTGCCCTACTATATTTTCAAGTTCATCAGCAGGTTTAAGGTCTTTTATTTCACGCCATCTGCCATTCGTTAAAAAACGGTGATCGGGGGTAACTTCAAACAGGATTCCGTTCTGCAGTTCAACAACGATCATGGTAAGTGTTGTTCGGCGATGAATTTCTTTGATGGGTTTAAGCTCACGTTCGCCGATAAGCTCATTAACGGTCCATAAAAGGTCATTGGCAGTTACCTCTTCAATGGGCAGTAAGCCGTTGTTAGTATGAACAATAGTACCTGCCGGGAAACAGGTAAGCGACGAACCTTTGGCTGCAAAAATGGCCAGTGTTAGCTCTATACCGCTGGCTTGTAGCTTATCGCCATTTTGTTTTTCTTCGCTGCCCCAGGCATCGGTCTGCGCCGAAAACATTGCCGAGCCATTTACACTGCGGCTGATCACGCTCATGTTTCCAAATAACGATGCAGGATCAAACATGGCATCGTTTCCGCCCTGCGCAGCGATCATATTACCCAACCCGCGCCCGGCCGAAAAGCTAAAAGCAAAACTGGCAATATGGCCAACGTTATTATGGCTGGTACTTGTCATAGCTTCCCAAAAGGTTTCCTTAGCTTCAATCATCGCCGTTTCTGACGGGCAAAGCAGTTTACTTTGACCAACCACCAATCCCTCATGATGGTTGATGACCAAGTTTGGTGACGAATCTATCCATATTCTTGTCATTGCACTCAGGTTACATTTCACCATGCCCTGACCGCTGGCAAATAATAATAGCTGCGGCGGCACACCTATACGAGGCAAACCAATACCCGGTGCAACCATAAACGCCACGGCCTTTGACTGTAGCGCCGAAACCGGGGCTGCAGCTATAGCCAGGTTACCCATACACATAAACGCATTGCCAATCATAGTATCGGCAGTGGTTGCCGCCAGGTGCCCGCTGAATGAAACATGGCGTTGGCTTGTTACCTTCATTTGTTTAAACATTACGCCCTTGGGGCATACCAGGTAATGTTTTTCGGTTAACCATTGTTGCTCTGCCATAATAATTAAATATGCTCCAGCTGCAGGTACAGATCTGATTTGTAATCGTTATTAAGCTGTTCAAAAACAGTCATCTCAGCCCATGTTAGTTCACCGTTGTGGTTATGCTTAAAACTGCCCCGGGTATAATGCTTAATGTCTAGCTCTTTTTGGCCGGTTACCCTGGTAATTGAATTTTTATCCATCCTACCGCTTGTATCCAAAGTTGCCTCTGTATTAATAATATGTCCATATTCGGTTTTTTCAGTTGTAAATGTTTGAACAACGGGCATGGAAAAACCTATTCCCATACGGTCACGGACAAGCTGTTGCTGCTTACTTTCTGCATCATCAGGTTTAATTGCAAAGGCATATAAAAAAAGATGCATAAAGTGGGTGTTTTCCAGATTTTCAACCACTTCTGCCGGATTATTTAATTCGCGGTCCTTATGCCTGATCACCTCGAAAGCAGCAATTGGGTTTACATGCATCAGTTCTCTTTTGAGTATCTCCCACTTGCCTTTTATCTCCGGCATATTCAGGAGGCCCTTAATTGCACCGGCATTGTTTATGCATACATGCTGCCGGCTGTAAATTTTGGCCAGCTTGTTTACATATTCAATAAGCTGATAAGTATTGGGATCAAAATATTCGGTAAGTTTTACGTCCCTTTCTTCCAGTACATATTCCTGCAATTCGGGTTTAATGGCGTTAGCCCCGTTACTTAACAAGTTATAGGTGCCTACGGTGGCAAAACTATCCATCATGGTTAGCATTTTCACGTTGCCTTTAACGGTTAGCTGATAGTTTTTTTCTGTATGCTTATCCATTTATTTAAGAATTTATTTGTACCGGCGTGCCGTCAATAATGGTTTTGCTGCCAACTATGGTCACTTCCTTCCCATTCAATTTCGCTTCGGACTGGCCAACCATCGACAGTTCCTTTTGAGCGGAGATCTGTAGTTTATCGCCAAATTCCATAATCCCGTTTTTACTTGGGGCGCCATCGCCGGTAAGTTTAAAATCATCTGCAGCACGTATCTCTATATTGCGGGCCTGTATAATGATCTGATCATTCTCCTTATCCATAATGATCATTACTTTGCCGGTTTGCAAGGTGATGTTGTTCTCGGTATTTATGGTTATGGCATTTTTACCGTCAATGGCAATAAAATTGAGGTCGGTTTTATCTTTTACCAGTATGCCACCGCTGTCATCCATACTAATAGTATGGCCGCTTTTGGTGGTTAAGCTCTTTTTATCATTATTACTGCTACCGCCGATGCCGTTTTTACCATGAAACACGCTTCCCATTACAATGGGGCGGGCCACATTGCCATCCTCAAAGCCGATCACTACCTGGTCGCCTTTTTCCGGGATAAAAACAAAGCCCCTGTTTTTACTTATTTTGCTGCTGCTGCCTGCATCGGGAGTAATTACCCGCAGCCATTCAGTAGGGTCGTTCGTTTCGCAGAGCCATTTAAACTTTACTCTCACCCTACCCTGCCCCAGCGGATCGGCATTGTCAAAAACTTCGGCCAGCAGCATATCGGGATATGGGCGTTCGTAGTTTTTAAAGGGGATACGCTCTGTGGTGGATACTATACCTTCAAACATATTAAAGTAACGTCCCTCTTTATCCACGGTATGAACTACCGTGGTGATCAGAAACTTGCCCAGGCTTTTTGTTTCAAAACCCGAGCCTTGTTTAAGACTCATGGATACATCTACAATTTTGCCTATACCCAGTTCAGGGTTGTCGCCCCGGCCGCTTATTTTAAGCAACTGGCTCACGCTGGCCTTTTCCTCATTATCTGCCAGATCTTTAATATCGCCGTTATTTTCAACCCGTATCAGCGATGGTTGATTAAAAACTTTGCTGTATACGTTATCCGATGTGCTGGTAGCATGTGTCAGGTCGGGCCTGCCTGCTGCTGCGCCGGGGCCTTTTGCCTGTATTATTTCGTCTTGCTGGGGGTTGTAGGCAAAACGGTTGTTTTTTATAGGCGCTACCTCAATACCATACTGCAGGCTTTGTACATCCCGGCCATACACTAAAGCAACTTCAGTTTGCTTGGCCGGCTTCCCGAAATTGAGGTTTTCTCCATCGTAGTAAAACCATTCATAATATTCGGCGCTCAGGCGGTTTAAAAAGTTAAAATCGCTTTCCTGGTATTGCATCACATAGTCAACCGGTTTTTTACGGTCGGGATTTGATACCATGCGCAGGTCATTGGTCGGCGTATCATGAGTAGCCACCGTGACAATGGCATCCAGGGTTTTATTATAGTATGAGCCCAGATCGGGCCCTCTGTCAATCAATATAGTAGGGCTGTAACCACTTGCTATGATTACGCCATGATAACCATGGCTTTGCGTAAGCTCTATTTTCGTAACCACCCCGGCAAATTTTTGCTGTTTGCCAGTAACATAGCCAAATGATACCGAAAGGGTTTTACCAACCAGATCGCGGCTATCATCAAGGTTAATGAGTCCGGGAGTGCCCAGCAAATCGTGGTTAAAGCGCAGCTCAAAATAATGGTGGGCGTTAAAACTTTGCTGCAATTCAAATGAAATGATATAAGCAATGTTTTTGCCGCCAATATTAATATCTTTATTTAAGTGGATCTCCATGATGGTTAATAATGTGAGTCTGATTTCTTTTAGGTATTAGCTGGTAAACTAAATCCAACGATTCTGATTGATACTGATCGAGTAAGGCCCGTTAGGCCCGTAATGCTTCCTGGGATTAACCACATCCGGCGGATGGCAAGTTGGACAACGCATGAAACTAGACCCATCGCATCTTCTGCATCTTCTCAAATCCATAAGCTTTTCAATAGGCTCACCATTACTTCTGATTGCGATCCTTTGCGCTATATTTTTTACGCCAAACCCGCCACATAGGTCGCACTCGACCTTGGTAGAACCATCACAGGTTTCACACGCGGGGAGAATAATCTCATAAAAACGGTAAGCATTCCCGCCGGTATGTTCGGCATACGCCCATACGGTTTTTCGGTTAGCTCTGTGTATATGCCTTACGATTCGGTATCTGCCCGGTTCGCGAAGTGCACGCCTGTTCCTATTGTATGCTTCACTTCCAGGAGCACGTCCACTTTCGGAGCCGAATTTGACGGTATCTCCTGCTATCCCATCGGGGTCCTGTTGCAATATTTCCCTTAGTCCATTTGTCCCGTCAACGATAAGTTGAAACAAATACAATCGTGTTAATGCAGGCAGTTCACTTACATTATATTTTCTTCCTTCAAGTGCCATAAATAATTTTTTAATTTTTGATTTAATAAAGTTGCCGGTTGAAACTATCTAGGTTTCAATCAGTCCGGTATAATTTGTATCGCCCTGTTTAATCATAATTAGATCAGCGCGCTTTTATCAATTGACGCACAGGCGTTAATCTAACAGTGTCCAGGTACGCTTGGCTTGTACCTGCTGAACAATTTGCTGCTCGGCCACCACAATATTTTCTTTACGCTGACCAATGTATTCCAGTGTGCTTAGTTTTTTCCAGAGTGCAGCAACCACTTTTAAAAATTCCTCTATCAATGACATGGAAGCGTAAATGTCCTGGTGATCATATATAAGTTCGATAGTACGGGCTAACAGCTCTTCAAAATTGCCGGGGGTAACATCGCGCCATTCATAAAAATATTTAAGCATTTCTTCGCGCTCTTTGGCCGCTATAAGCTTAATGCCGGTGAAAAACACATGGGCCAGCTTTGAAAAGTAACCAGCCAAATGAACAGGCGATTCCTGGTAGCCAAAATTCCTGTAATTGAAAAAGATCTGCGCCAGATAATCAAGCATCTTTCCAGAAATCAAACGGATGTTTTTGCCTAATACCGTGACAGATTCCTTACCCATTGTTTTATCAATAATGGTAAAGGCCGACAGCTGGATGTCATTCAAGAGTGTGCTAAACAACTCGTAATACCTAATTAAACCGGGATGACTAACCACACTACTGCTTGGCGGTATAAAATTATTATTAATGGTAACCTTGCCATTGGCCAAAATCAACTGCCCAATGGTCAGGCAATAATTATCTGCTGCCTTAGTGGGCATTTCAGATACCGGCAGCAGATAAATGTTGTACCCTCTTGAAATATCCGGATACCGGGGTGGGTTATCCTGCGGGTCAAGATTACCAGATGGTACCCTCTCAAACGGATTAACTGATAAAAGGATATTGTACGTTAAGCTTCTTGTTTCGGTATTTTCGGCAAAGTAATGGCTGTAGGTAAGCTGGTTATCATAACTGGCAGCGCTGTCAATATCAATCCTGCAACCTTCGGCGGTTATGGCGTTAAAAAGCCGTACTTTGATCTCTACATGATTGGTTGCTTTTTCTGTTACCTCAATGTCTGATGAGGAGCGTTGCCCCGAAAAAGGCGGCAGCAAGCCGTAGTTGTAGTTAGTTAAGGCCAGAGACCTGGCATCCCTTACAAAATCCTGGTTATACTGATCAGTAGCAATGAAATGGGCGCTTGACAGCTTCATGCCATCTACCCAGTTTACCGGTTTATATTTTAGTGGCGAAATCATATAGGTAATGTATTAGTATGTTAAATAAAAATGGAATCATCGCCTGTTACTATTGGTTTGGCGATATTTTCAGAAACTCTTTTGGCGTATATGGTAACCTTTTCTGAAATACCGTTTTCCCGGATGTTCAGATCAGGATCAATAAAAATATTCCTTTTAAAAATGGATGTTTTGATAAAAAATATCCACTTATATACCTCGTTATCGTCGGCATTATATTTTACAGGGCTTTTAGGGAATTTGATATTGTAGTCTTCAATAAATTTGTAAAACCAATTACCAAACATCATATTTTCAGGCGCTTTTACTTTTACCTTGATGGGCTCGGGATCATTGGTATGTTTATATACTTCCAGCTCAAGCACCAGCATGCGGTTAAAATCAAGATGCTCCATATCCAGATTAATGGGCGCGGCCGGATATTTCCATACCTTATAAATTTCGGCAGGGATACTTAACAGGGCCACATAGCTCCACCAAAATAACAGCGGGATAACGAAATTAAAAGTGCTTGTAGCCGCCCATATACCTGTTTTAATATCACTTAAAGCGTTAAAGATGATTTGATACAGGTAAAACCCAAGTAAGCAGGCTATCAGTAAGGCAATGCTGATAAATAGCTTGCTGCCCAATAATTCATCGGGGTAATATCTAGTCATTAAGTACACAAAAACACTTCCCAGGGTAATGTGATATAGCTGACTGATGATATACCCCCAGGGCATATAACTCAGCCCCAAAAGGCCTAAAGAGCCGGGTATAGCCAGGGCAATACTCAAAAGCAGCACACTAATGATCAATTTTTTATTATTGATGAATTTGTTTTTTTTATTCGCAACAGCCATCACTGTCGCGGCTACCACCGCAATGAGCGGAAGCAGCAGGTATCTGAGAAAAAATTGTTGAACGTCCATTAAAGTATATATGATGATGTATTAACTATCTGATTAATAAAGCCTTTAACCCTATAGGAAAACCGTAAAACCAAGGAAAGAATTGGAACTGTCTGCACCTAATGAACCTACCCTATTTTCCTGTTTGCTCACCAGTTCTACCTTTATCGCGGTTTCTACCGGCAGCAGGTAGGATACTATGATACTGATCAGGTGAGCGCTCGGGGTTCCGGGTAAAAAGCTTATCAGCCTAGTGCCCTCAGCCGGCCCGATGTGGATATAGACCTCTTCGCGGTCTGATAAAAAGTTAGCACCTATAACCGTATCAGTACCCAGCGCACCGCGCCCCATTTTAAATTGCATACTTTCATCAATTGGAATTATAGTAATTCCCGAAGGGTTTAAAACAACATGAACCGGGATATTAAATAGCACCGAAAGCAATTCGCTTAAAAAGCGCGTGTCGTTCCGCTTTTGCTGTATAACGGGTAAAAGATGCATCCATATAATGCGTTGGTCGTTATCCAGGTGTTCAAACTCACTCCACTCTGTGCCAAATATCATCGACAGATCGTTGTAGCTTGTTTTCTTATCTAACCGGTTCTCATACCATTCCAACAGCGTGCGCATATAATTCAGCTCGGCTTCAAAAGGCATAAAAAATCTCCGCGCGTCCTTTTCCTCATTCCGTCTGAGCTGCACATCTGCCATCATTTCCAGATCAGACAAACCCGAGCTTCTCATTGGGGTAACATGAAAAAGCCCTTCGGGCAGCATGTCATATAATCCCTCCCGGTTAACCTCCACAATGAAGCAATCCTTCAGCATGCTTTCAGAAAAATAGGACGAAAACCCATTGATGTCCTTCGCATAGGCACTTTGCTTAGCCCCTACAGGCAAAATCACAACCTGATCGCTCTCAAAATCACCGTTCTCAAATAATTCGGCAACTTTTACCGTTGCTTTAAAATCAGTATCAAGATCATTCAATAAATCCAATGCCTTCTTCATATATCTTGTTGAATTAATTTTCAGAGGCCAGTAAAAACCGGTAATTCAAATTCATGGTGCTCCGGGTTTCAAGTTTGGAGCAGGTTAGTTCCAGTATAGGTTCCCATTCCTCCGGCTTTAATTCACTTTGCTGTGCCGGAGTAATTATAATATCTATCGTTTTAATGAATCCTTCTTTTGGGTTGGATGAGTTCATTAACCCTTTGCGAATATTTACTTCAGCTATATTGCTGCCTAATTCCCAAAAGCAAAAATTGACAATATCAGCCTGGGTAACTACCCTGTCGCCCGTGGTAAGTCCGTATTTGTAGGCTCGCACCCGGTTAGTAGTACTTAATCTTGATTTGCCCCCCTGCGTACTGGTCAGCATAAATAAGCTTTCGGCAATTATTTTTGTACTTTCAAAAGCCTGCAAACGGCTGCCTGTTCTGATGTTGTTAGCCAGCTCGGCATTAGTTGTCCAAAACTCCAGGAACATAATATCGGCATGGTTAAGCGGTTTAAGAATAATGTAGTTAAACAATTCTTTTATACTGCCCAACTGCCCCATTGTTTTTTGCGATATCATGGAAATATTTTGCTCCAGCTCCTTTAATGATGATGCCAAAAAATCTGAATTATATGCGGCAAAAGCGGCCTTTTCATCTCTTAAAAGCTCAAAAAGATAATCTAGTATCTCTTTCGCGTTCCGGTTATCAAAACGCTCAGAACCACCGTAGCGAACAGAAAAAAGCCCTGAGCTCCGTTCCTGGTCATAACCCTGCGGAATTTCGGTATAGTGGTTGCCCAAATTATCTCTCAGTGAATCAACATTTAAAAACTGGTCATGGGCCGAAAGTTTTAACGGGATGATATCATTCATCATTTTTAAACGATGCTTAAGATCATGCCTTTTTTTATTGACTACCGGAAACGCGTTTATAGAAACCGATAGCTCATTTAATATAGTTTGGTTAACCGTAACCGGCACTACAACCTTGATCCAGAGCATGGGTTTGTTAAAGCCCGACAGGCTATTTGCCTGAAAAACCTGCTCAAATTGTTTAGGGTATAATTCCAGTATTGGCGGCTGTTGTATGCCGTTATCATTTATGGTTAAAAATCTGTTCCGGTAAAAGGCATGTACATCACGGGTAATTAGATTAATGATATTATGATCATCAAACGGCGACCGGAATTGCTGCCCAGGCTCCTGATAAAATTTATCATGTGATACCTGTACGGGTATATCATTCACAAACCATTGAGAGAACGTGAGCAGATCATAAGTTTGTTTTTCAACCTTATGATTGCGCCAGTCGAAATAAAAACTAAGCCCATCTAAAGAATTTAATCCCGGCTGAACATCAACGCCTATATAAATGATATTTTTTTCAAGATGTCGTCCCGGCATGCACTGGGCAAGCAGTGTTTTGTTTTGCTGACCATCAATCTGAAACACACTGCTGCCCGTAGCCATATAAGTTACAGCGGCTTTGAATATTTTTATAGGCTTTAGCGGACTAAAGAAAATATCTATCGTGGTTTCTTTATAGTTCTCATCCTTATCAGCCAGTCTTTTACCATAAAAAAACTGTGTCCTTTCATCAATGATCTCGGTGTCTTCGACGGGGCTTGCATGCACAATAGCATGGGCCGGAATAGCCGAGACCAATGTATCAGAAGCCAGTATGCCCGATATTTTATCAACCATCCGGTTTTCGAGGTTGTTTACCTGGCTGGATATATTGAAAAGCTCCGTGCTCAGTACTTCTACTAGTAACTTTACCATAGGGTCAAAATCGACAGCGTTTTTTATACCCCAGTAATCGCGGGCGTTTTTTAATACGCGGTTCCTGATCTCGTCTTTTGATGAATAAAATATATCGCTCATATCAATAGCTGATGTTTAAATAATAAAGTCCCCCCTGAACAAACGCCGTTGCCTAATTGCATAGCGGGCTTAAAAAAAGTGACGTGTTAAAAAAGTAGTTTTCGCCGGTGGTATTTATCCTGCCGTTAACAGAAATCTCTACCTTCTTTTTAATCTCGGTTACATTTTTGCCAAAAAAGAGTTTCTCTACCTCGCTCATTTTTATCTCCACTTCAACTTGGTACAAACGATGCTCATAATCGATTACCGACCGCAGTAATGACTGCCTGAATTTTTCTTCCCAGGTACGCTCGCTTACCACCAGTTCAAAATCAAGATCCCATATTTCACAACCAAAATTGGTGTTGTGCCTATGCTCGCCGTACCGGGTAAAAATGATCAACTCAATATTCTGAGAAATAGACCCACCCAGATCTGTTGTTTCCAACTCCTTATCTGACAGGATATTTTTTAATTTAAATGGCTTGTTGTACAGCATATCAGACTTTTTTACAGCTACTAAAACCGTAAAACAAGGCCTGCAAAGTGATTTGCGTTGCAGGCTCTGTTTTATTACACGATAGGTTAATTTTATTTAGGCCAATCGTTTTCATGATCGGCATTACCCATCTTGATCTGGCGGGCCGATATTTGGAAACTAAGCGTCATTGGGCTATCACTGTAAGCGTTCATCCCTTCAGAAAAACTAACGATGTAAGCATCTGTGAAGGTTATCTCCTTCATTTTGGCGTCTTCGTCCTGCTTTTTGATGGTTAAACTGCCGGTAACAGCTTTAAACTGGTTGTTTACCATGGCTTCAATAATGGAAGTATCCTGGTTTGATTCTACTTCTACATCTATTTTACCACCGTATACTCCGGAAGTAGGCCTTCCTTTAGGATCCACATCGCGATACATTGAATAAGAGCATTGTAGTACATCATACTGTTTACCTGAAAACGTTAACGTTGCTTTAAAAGCCATAATTTGTTGATTAAGGGGATTAAATAATTAATTGATTTACAAACATTAATAATGGCTTGAATTGGCGCACATTACTAATTTCTTTAATATGTATTTGGCAGCGGGCTGCCGGTTTGTTTATTACTATTGCTGAGCGTATTCTGAGCTCCAGGTGGTTGCTTCATCCTCACCTTTTTGACCGTCGAGCTTTACCACAAAGCTTTTTGCCGGAAAATATGGTGTGATATGAATATCCAGGTGGATCATGTCTTTCTGCATTTCATCTCGCTCAAAACGCATGATCTTAAAATGCTCAATTAAGCGGTCGGGACCCTGAATTTTATCAAGAAACTTTACAATCTGTCCACGGAGGTCTTTCTCGGTTTTGGAGGTCCAGTTTTCAAAAGCACGCCGGTTTAAAAAGTCAAACAGCACCTTGGTGATGTAGTCAAAAACACGCACTACTGAATAGGTTTGCAAACCTACGTTATCGCCATTGAACAATGTTTTTGCCGAGAAGGCCATCACCTTGCCGTATTCGTTCACCATAGGCACCAGCCCAATACGCTCCAGATGAGAGATCTCACTTTTTTTCAAATCAAACTTAACGCCGTCAACATCATTCATGGAGCCATGTTTTTTACCAGCAGTAACCTGCGACATTAACGTGTGGTACATTTTACCAGCCAGCGCTGCCGATCCCGGAACCGTAAGGCCATCTACCTCGCCTACTTCCTGTACCTTGCCGCGGCCTACCAACCAGTTACAGGTCATGATCACGTTTGAACGGTAAGCATCCCCACCGGTTAAATTAGCTTCGGTAAAAAGATCAATCACATCATCGGGCTGATCCAGATCAGCAAAATCAGTAACCAGCATAGCCTTGTTTTTATAAGCTATCGCGGCCCATTTTTCAACCACTTTATTGGAGCCCATATAACCAGGGATAACCAGTAGGGAGTAATTTTCGCGCAGGTCGAGCCTGTCGTATTTTTGGCTCAGTTCATTGCTTACATAATCAATAAAGCGCGGGTTATCCAGATCCTTGATCTGATCGGGCGATGCATTGAGCAGCACTACGTTCTTCAGCTTATCGGCTTCGGTGTTCTGATAAAATAAATTAACCGAGCGGTAAGCCTGTTCCAGTTCCCTGGTGGTTTTTAGAGCAGCGGCTATATTTCTGTTAATGTTTTCTTCAGATGCCTTAAGCTTTTCGGTACTGAGCTCAACCATGGCGGCTACCGAATCGGAATTTTCAAGGATATCTATCCATAGCTGAAGTTTCTTTTTCAGTTCTTCGCGTTCTTTGCGCTTTTCGTCGCCGGTCAAAAATATCTGCTTGCGGGCTTTTCTTTCGGGGTTCAGGTTCTGCAGGCCATCTATCGTTGATTCCAGCAGGTCAATGCCGCCTACCCTGGCCAGTTTATTTAAACTATCCGCAAGGGGAAGTTTTTCGCGTGTTTCCTTTTCAGCTGGTTTAAAACCTGCCGAAGCGGGTGTTTGTTCTTCTATTTTTTGTTCTTCAGGAGTTGCCATATCTATATTTTTAAAATCATTAAGCAGGTGCGTACCTATTATTTATTTTCTTCCAGTTCGCTTACAAAGCTTTTCAACGCGCTGATAAACGCGCTTTTTGTTTCCTCGTTATCAAGGGTGGTTTTTAGGGTTTTATTTGATTTGAGCTGCTTGACCACGCTCAACGACATATCCTTTTCAATGCTCACATTGTTAAGATGCTGACTTTGCCCTATGATACTTTTTACCGAAAAATCGCCCAGGTTACCAAACCGCAGTGTTTCGGTTAATAAGGAGCCGTCGTATTTTTCAAACTCCACACTAACGTTGGGTTTGTAATGGTTAAAAACTTCCTGAACCGTTTTTAAACCTTCTACCTTCTCGGGCTTAACAGGGTCGTTATCGGTTAGCTTCTGAACAAAGAGGGTCTTGTTGTGGGCAATGTCTGCGAAAGCTTCCGAGGTATCAATTTTTCTTTCGTTGCCACCTATTTCGTATTCAAACATGGTATTGATATTTAGTTGTTTATGTATTTTTAAATGATATTCCATTCCAGTTGCGGATCAAGCTCATGCTTTTTGATCTCGATCACCTGGCCTTTTTTTAACTCGCCCGAGATAATGAATTTGGAGATGGGCCTGCGCAATTGATTCCTGATAACACCTGATAATTGCCTTGCACCATATTTGGGGTTAAAGCCGCTCTGGGCCAGCATGCGTATTGCTTCCTCATTTATGGTAAAGCCTATACCTTGTTTGGCAAGCGCGTCAATAAGGCTTTGAAGCTGGATTTCAAATATTCGGGTCACATTTTGCTCGGTTATTGGTCCAAAGGGAACGATCTCCGACAGGCGGGCCAAAAACTCGGACCTGAAATGGCCCGACATAATTTCCATCAGCTGTTGTGAGGTTGGGATCTCGCCTTTGTTACCCTGGACTGCAATCTGTTCGCTGCCTATGTTGGAGGTAAACAGTATCAGCGAGTTTGAGAAATCGCCCTCTTTGCCCAACCTGTCATGCATGTGGCCTTCGTCAAGTATCTGCAAAAAAGTATCGAATACCGATGGGTGCGCTTTCTCTATCTCATCAAACAGCAGCACCGAGTAAGGCTGCTGCCTAATCTTGTTGACCAGCAGGCCTCCTTCCTGGTAACCGACGTACCCCGGCGGCGCGCCGTAAAGTAATGCGGCAGAATGCTCTTCCTTAAACTCCGACATGTCAAAACGGATCATCGCCTTTTCGTCGTTGAATAAAAACTCAGCGATGGATTTGGCCAGCTCTGTTTTTCCGGTTCCGGTTGGGCCCAGTAAAAAGAACGATCCCATGGGCTGTCCTTTTTTATTGAGCCCGCTCCTTGATTCTAATATGGCGTCAGATACCGCCTTTAAAGCGTGATCCTGGCCTACTACCCTTTTCTTCAGGAACTGCTCCATATTCAGTAGCTTTTCCTTTTCCTGTGCCTGGATCTTACCTAAGGGGATACCTGTTTTGTAAGAAACAATGGCAGCAATATCCTGCCTGCTTACTGCATCCGTTTTTTGTGAGGCGAGGATGTGCAGGGCATCCAGCGTTTTTGACAGGTATTGCTGATATTCTTCAACAGTTTCAAATGCACTTACCTGCGTTTCGTCCTGTAACTGCCCTAACAGTACTGGGCTCACCTTATCCTGCAATTGACTATGCAACCATTTATAATCATCCAATTTTGTTTCGGATTGCAATTCGCGAAAAGCAATGTTTAGTTCGTGCAGTACCTGTTCTGAAGTATCGTTCATGAGCTTAATGGCAGCCAGCGTGCGGTCAAGCAGATCAAAAGCCGAATCGGGCAGACGGCGATCTTTCATATACCGTTTGGCCAGGCGCACACATTCCGGAATGGCATTGGGTTGAATTTTCAGGTGATGGTGCTCTTCATATCGAATAACCAGCCTTCCAAGCATTTTTATAGCTAAGGTTTCATTGGGCTCATTTACCTGCAATACTTCAAACCTGCGGCTAAAGGCTTGCTCCGGCTCTATCAATTTGCGGTACTCATCAATGGTAGTAGCACCAATAACAGTTATCTCGCCACGGGCCAGCTCCGGCTTAAGCAGGTTACCCACACCGCCGCCAATGGGGCCTTTACTATCAATAAGTGTATGAATTTCATCAATAAACAGTACGGCCTTATCAAACTGTTTAATCTCTTTTAAAATATTCTTGAGGCGATCCTCAATTTCGCCTTTATATGACGCCCCTGCGATCAGCGCACCTAAATCAAGCTCAAACAATTGTGTGTTTTTGAGCAATTCGGGCACATTACCGGCTATAATATCCAGTGCAAAGCCATCAACCAGCGCTGTTTTACCAACTCCGGCATCGCCGGTGATGATCACATTGGGCTTTGTTCTGCGGCAAAGGATCTCCATGATCATGCGCTCTTCTTTGTCACGACCAATAATGGGGTCGGTTTTGCCGTCACGGGCCAGGGCTATTCTGTCTATACAATATTTATAAAGCGCGGTTGTTACCGTTGTATTTTTTGAACCGGTTGAATTATTGCCTGATGAAACCACCTGTTTGATCTCCTCATCGCTGATGTAAAGGTCAAGCAGTTCCCGCTCTTTGATCGGGAACGATTTTAACTGATTAGCATTAAAGCCTACCATCGGTTTGCAAAGGGCGGTAAGCGCGCATACCGGAGTAATCAGATCAAGCCCAAGCTTGATCCTGACATGGTCGGCCTCTTCAAAAACCTTGGCTATCTCGGGGCTTGCTTTTACCTCATCCTGAGTAACCGTGTTTTTTTCGAGCTCATCAATCCGTACTTCGGCCCACTCGGCAATGTATTCGTCATCTTTACCCATAGAGACTAAAAAGCCCCTCATTCCGGAGTCCTTATGCATAAGCCCTTTTAAAAGGTGGGCTGCGGTAAACTCCGCATTGTGATATTCTTTAGCCAGGGATTGAGCAACCCTGATAGCTAATTTTACTGATTCACTTATATTGGTAATATTCATAACCGTAGTATCTTATTTTTCGGGGTTAGCAGTAAAATTGTCGCGGGTGATGTAGTAGTAGGTTTTGCCGTTTGATATAAACTGCTGACCTACCTGGGTACTTATCTTAATATTATCGCCCAAGTCGATCAGGAACTTGATGTACCTTTCAAAATCGACCCGTGGCATTCGGCTGTCGCTTTTCAGGTCCTTTACGGTAAACTGATCAAACAGCTTGTTTTGGATCGGCAGGCCTGTAACTGTTTTAAAATACCGGGCCAGCGTCATAGATTTAATTGCACCGTTAGCCATATCCAAATCAAGCAGGTTGCGGGGTATGGTCAGGTAATTTTTAACCAGTTGTTTCCTGAACGAAGACTTATCGGCCTGCAGATTCTGCCCCACCATTAAAGCAATGAAATCATTCAGCTGTTTAAACTCTGCACCATTCAGCACGAGGGTGTATTGTAACAGGTTGTTATTTTTAACCACCACGTCTGCCGGCACGGTAGATGTCATGAAATATTTAAAGGCATTATGCGGCATTTTATCTGCCACATCATCGCCAACCGGCGGCGACAACTGGGCTTTTACCGTATCAGACAGGTTGGCATTGGCTATACCCCTTAACCTGAAGGCACTATCTAGCGAGGTGATCTGGTTATGGATATCAATATACGTTTCTTTCAAAAAACGCCTTGTGGCTGCGGTGATATATTTCTTTGAATTTACCTCACCCTTGGTTGGGAAAACCACACCTCCCTGAATTAAGCTGTTATTGGGATAATCAAGGTAAAAAGAAACCGAATCCAGCTGCGTAACATTGTAGGTTTGCCGGTCGTTCAGCCCCTCACCATTAATCAGGAACCCCTTCTTTCTTTCGGCTGCATACACAGCCGATTCTGAAACCAACTTTTTAGCATTCAATACAAAATTGTTGTACCATTCATTGTAATCGCTGTACATCTGTATGGTAAGTAACCGGGCATTCTCGCGACCAAACCGTTCGCTCAGCTGTTTGAAATGGGAGGTTGAATCGCCCACACTGCCTATCATTACTACCAGGTTGGTTTCGCTTTCATGGGTTTTAAACATGTCTAAAGCAGTTCTTACGCCCTCATACAATGGTTCGGCACTTACCTTACCGTCGCATTGTTTTGTTTTTTCGGCTTGTGCACCTAAAAAACTCATGAGTTTGCGATAATCAGAATATATGGCGGTGGTGCTTTCAATACCGCGGGCGCTGCAATGATCATTATCACGGTAAACCACGGCCCCATAGCTTAATGTGTTCTTTTTATCGAACTCATTAAAAACATTTTCAAGGGACTGAACCGTATTGGTTAAGCCCGGGAAATATTTTTTCATGGCGCTGCTCGCATCTATCACAAAAACCACATTGATGTTATGTATGTTTTTTCTCAAATTCAGGTAATCCGGATATTTGAGCAGGGAACCATCTATAGTGATCAGTGCATTTTGCGATTTGTTATACACGTCCGTTGCCTTACCCAAAACATAACCTGTTGAGGTATTGCTGATCACCGGTGAACTTTTTAAGATCAAATCATTCTGGCCCAGCAAAGGATCGGCATGTTCCTGGTTCAGGATCATGGAGGCCGAATCTGTCTGATCATCAGAACCGATCACGGCAGGCGATATGTATAACCGTTGGCCCCAGTTGTGGATCGCATCGGCAGCTATCCAGCCGTAAATAACCTTCCTGGCGCTGTCAGCTACCAATTGATCTTCATTACCGATAAGGTATTTACGCCCATCCTCTGATTTTTTAAAGATGTAGTTGATCTGGTGCAGCCTCACCTTGGCGATAACCTTTTTCAACTCCGGCGAGCTGTACACGAAAGCAGAGTCGGTACGGTCATAATAAAATTGTGATGCTGTTAAAGGTAGTTTACCATTGATAATAGCGATGGATTTTTCAGGGTAACCWGTGGCTTGATCGGAGTACGATCTGTTCCACATCAGCATTTTCCAGCGGGAGATCCAGCCATAACTTAAAGCACTTTTTTTATCATTTATTTTACGGCCGGTAAGCAGACTCGCATTGTATTTAATAAGCTTTAAAAACCCATTCTTTTCTTCAGCTACATAAAAGGGCTCCATGAGACTTAACTTTTTCATGAACAGGCTCCCGCCAGGGGTTGTTGTGGTGAAGTTATCGTCGCGATCAGAGAAAACTATCCAGGCTATGGTGCTTTTTGCTCCATTATCATTTAAATCGGTAGTTTCGGATGGTCTTCCAAACGCCTTAGGCATAGGTTTTACCTTTTTTTGAAAGGGTAATGGCAATTGCGCCATTACAAAGACAGCCTGAATAAGCAGGATGAAAAACAAAAATATTCTTTTCATAGGGGGTTATTTTTTTACTGTTTTGGCAGAGTGTTGTTTAATATTTAGTAAGGTTGCACAGGGCGAGTTAGCACTGATAGTGAGTTGTGCCTGATCTACAGATATCTCGCCTCCAAAAGTGAGTGTCATGCAATACGAGTAAAAATCAGTTGATCTTTTAGCGCTATCCTGCTCAATGGCTACGGTAACTTTTTCGTTGTTACATAAATACTTTTTGGTAACATAATAGTAGTTGGAGTTAAAATCGGCCCCGTTTGCAATGGCCTGTAAACGTGCCCTGATGTCGTCAATTATTTTGCGTTCACCTTCGCCCGGAACTACCAGAACAGTATCCAGGCTTGGATCAGTAATGTACATAATGTGCGTAACCGGGCGGCTTTTATCACTCCTGAGCTGCACCAGGAACTTACCGGGCGAATGAAAGGTGTATAAAGCAGTTTTGCCATTTACATCTACCCTACCGGTTTCGCCAAACGCCCATTCAAACTGGGTGCCTTTGCCCACAGCCTCTAAACGTACCTCTTCGTTTACTACACCTGATGTAGGACCATTAATAGTTAACGCAGTATCGGCTTTGGCAGTAACGGTATCTTTTACAGTTACCGGGAATTGAACCCTCATTGAACCATCAATGGTTAGCCTGATGATGTATGAACCCGATTTTTGATAGTGGTAAGTACCGTTTTGAGCGTTTGATTTGGCGCCGTCACCAAATTCCCAAAGCCATTTTTTAGCAGCCTTTGTGTTATCACTAAAAACCAAGTCTTCATTGGCGTATAGTTCATTTTTCAGAATGCTTGCATCGGCCGTACGTTTATCAAATAATGAGCTTTTCAAGAGAAATATTATAGCTGTAAGGACCAGGATTGCAATAAAAATGTATAGAAAGAAGTATCCCATGGAGTTACTGCTTACTGATTTTTCATTGTTGTTTATTGTGTTAGACATATTAGGTGTTTTTGTATTTTCTTTTTAAGATTAGCGGCTGGCCTGGTTGCCGATGGTTTCTTTCAGTTGACGGGTGGAAAGCTTACAGTCATCCAATGATTTCTTTAAATTTTCCATGTCGTTACTATTGCCCTTAAGCTCACGCCGGTTAAAGAAGAGCGTGTTATAGAGCAGGGAGAGTTGGAGAAAGGTTTTATACCGTGGGTCGAAGGCGTTTCTGTCGTAATTGGATTTGATGGAGCCCAATGAATATTTGATATCGTTTTCCAAAAAAGCGGCCTTAACGGCAGGGTCAAACTTTATGATCTGTTTATAAGCTGTATCAACCGTAGCACGCTGCACCTTAACCGTATTTTCAAATTCTGCATCCTGTGTCAGCTTATCAACCAAATCTTGTTTGGAAATAATTTTTTTGTCGCCAAAATCATGAAAGAGGCCAAAACCTATCAAACTTATGGTAAACAGAAATACGGCTATCATTAATAAAAATTGATCTCTTCGTTCTTTTATACTCAGCTTTATCATTGAAAAAAAGGATATGATTCCTGATTGATTTATGTTTCAAAACTGGGGATAAAATCACTGTTGGCATATCCCTAATAATGGGGGTATGACTAATCGTTTTTGGTGAGTGAGCGGAAAGGTTAAAAGGTAAAAGAGTTTAATTCAGTATTAAATAAAACAAATCAAACAATTGTTTATCAATGTTTTAGACATAAAACACTTGCATAATTATCAAACAATGCCATAGTTTGGCAGGTGGATTCGTTACCTTAAATATTAGTGATAAAGAGATAAAAAGGCTGGCACATTCCTCCCCCATTGTGTTGATCACAATGCCTTTATCAGGACGTGGATAGAACGAAGTAAATATCAGTAGCGCAGCGGCTTCACTACCAAAAGCGGCGAGCCGTCAAAACGCTATAAAGACGTGCCTTACTTGTTTAAACGATATTTTGATAAATAGCTTTTGCAACAACTTTCGTAAGGGAAGCCACATGCATCTTTTCATATATTTTTTTGATATGGCTGCGCATGGTTTCATAGCTGTTATTTAACTCGTTCCTATCATTTTATAACTCAGGTCATTTACTATGGCGGTAAGTATTTCCTTATCGCGCGCAGTCAGCTTATACTCCTCGCTTACTGGTTGCTTTTTGCCCCGGTACCCTTGCTGCAATATATTTAACACTCTTCGGGCAATCGATGGGGATCATAGGTGAGCCACCTCGATTGCGTGTTCTCTTTAACTCCTAAGGCGACGAAACTCACTTTGCTGGCGCCAACAGATAAAAAATGCAAGAGCTAACTGGGCGATTGGAATAAGCAAAGTGTAATTATTTGATTTTGAAGTTAACGATGCTGCTAATATTGTCCCTATAAGAAAGCAAAGACATACCAGACCGAACATTTTCGCTTGATGAAGTTCTCTGGGATTATGGTTAGGTAGATTTCCTTTAAAAAATGCTTCGGCAAAGATTCGTAGATTTCCGGTTGTAACTATTGAATTATATTCCCGTTTTCCTAATTTGTTAAAACTGAAATTTTGCATCGATGCTGCTACGGCAATTGAAAAAACCAATAGGGCGTCCGGAAAAGTATTAGGAATAAATATGGCGATTGATAAAACCAAAATTTCTATGCCTAAGCAAGTGAGCGCAGGTTTTGACAGATACTTTAATACCTTAGGCAAATGCATATAGTAAGCTATAAAGATCCCTGTCAGGAAAGCCACGAGTGACGGAAGGTTTAAAAGCGCCTGATCTCGTTGACCTTGTGCAATGTTGATACCTAGAAAAACAATATTTCCCGTCATTGTGTTAACAAAAACCCCGCCATGTGCTACGAAGGTGAATACATCCAAGAAGCCACCAGAAAGGGCAAGAAGCGCCGCAACTTCGATAGGGACATCAGAACTTGGATCACTAACGCTCTTTCCCGGGTTTACCATTGTTTTATTGTTACTGTCCATTTGTTAGAATTTAGATGATGATCAACCTTTTTTGTCAGATTTCGAGTCTCTAAACTTATGGCGTTCCCTGTTAAAAATCCTGAGCTGTTGGTCTTAAAATAATTTCATTGATGTCAACATCTGCCGGTTGCTCGATGGCAAATGCAATTGCCCTTGCGATGGTGTCTGTTGGAATAGCATATTTATAGAACTCTTGTACATTTGCGGCACTTTGGGTATGCGTTGTGCCCAATTTCAGTTCTGAATCTACAGCCCCGGGCTCAATCGTTGTTGTGCGTATGTCTGCGCCTACTTCCTGGCGTAATCCATCGCTAATGGCTCTTATTGCATACTTGGTCCCGCTATAAACCGTACCACCCGGGGCAAATACCTTGATCCCGGCAACGGAGCCTAAATTAATAAAATGACCCGATTTCTGTTTGATAAAAAGTGGTAACGCGGCCGCAATGCCATAAAGTACACCTTTGATATTGATATCGATCATATTATCCCATTCTTCCGTCCTTACTTCGGATAATGGTGCGATGGGCATGATGCCGGCATTATTGATGAGCACATCGATTTTGCCGTAAGTGTTTACTGCTTTGTCAACCAGAGCCTGCACATCAGCTTTCCGGGTAACATCCGTGGTTTGATAAACAGCTTTCCCGCCGTTAGCCGTAATTTCGTTAACGATGGCCGCTAACCTGTCCGCGCGTCTGGCACCTAAAACGACTGAGGCCCCCTGTGTTGCCAGAAATTTTGCAGTTGCTTCTCCCAGGCCGCTACTTGCGCCGGTAATAACTATAACCTTGTTTTCAATCAGATTTTTCATTTTTAAATCGTTTTAATAATTTTTATAATAAAATGGCTACCCTTTAGGCTTTGCCCTTTCGTATTGCACCGGCCAGGAAATATCATCTCCCAGTACAGAAGCGGCATGTAATGAGAAATATGGATCATTCAGCATCTCCCTAGCCATCACAATTAAGTCTGCATCTCTGTTGGTCAGAATAGTTTCAGCTTGAAAAGCATTTTTGATCACGCCTACTGTTCCCGTTAATATTCCTGTTTCCTTTTTTACTTTCGAAGCAAAAGGCAGCTGATATCCGGGGCCAACAGGGATTTTTTGATGACTTACAAGCCCACCGGTAGAAACATCTATAAGGTCGACACCTTTTTTTATTAAAACTTTGACCAGTTTTACCGAATCTTCCTGGTTCCATCCTCCTTCAGCCCAGTCAGTCGCCGATATTCGTACAAACAAAGGATAGTGTTCCGGCCATACCAATTTTATGGCATCTATAACTTCCAGCAAGATCCTGATGCGGTTATCAAAACTTCCGCCATATTCATCATCACGTTCATTGGTTAACGGTGAAATAAACTGGTGCAGTAAATAACCATGGGCACAATGAATTTCAATAACCTTAAATCCAGCCTTAACCGAGCGCTCGGCGGCCAATACAAAATCCTGAACTATTTTTTTAATATCAGCTATTTGAAGTTTCAATGGCATACGGTAAACAGCTGAATATGGGATTGCAGAAGGCCCGGAGGGAATCCACCCACCGTTATCAAGTTCTATTTTCCCATGCCCTTTCCAGGGCGAATGCGTACTTGCTTTTCGCCCTGCGTGATTAAGCTGAATTCCCGGTATACAGCCTTGCTCCATAATAAACGAGGTTATTTTACGCAGGTTCTCTATATGTTCATCTGACCAGATCCCAAGATCATCAGGTGATATCCGCCCTTCCGGAGAAACCGCTGTAGCTTCGGTAATAATAAGACCTGCGCCGCCAACGGCCCTGCTGCCGAGGTGTACAAAATGCCAGTCGTTCGCAAACCCTTCTATCGCTGAGTATTGGCACATCGGAGAAACCATGATCCTGTTTTTTAAAATAATTCCTTTAATTTCCAAAGGCGTGAAAAGTTTTGACATAATAGTTTGATTGAGATAAGCGAATTATTGTTTGATTAAATCAAAAAACGGACTTGCATTTACACCATTGGTATTTCTTATCGGACATAAACGGTTTTAATATTGACGAATTCACGGATACCGAACTCACCAAGTTCACGGCCATAACCAGAAGTTTTCACACCGCCAAAGGGTAAACGGGGATCAGATTGCACGCGTTGATTAACGTAGGACGATCCGGCCTGCAGTTCATTAGCAGCTATACGTTCGCCTTTGGCAATATCCTTAGTAAATATGGCAGAACCCAATCCAAAAATACTGTCATTGGCGATCCGGATTGCATCCTCTTCATCTTTGGCTGAAATGATAGAGGCCACGGGGCCGAATAATTCTTCGTTATATGCGGGCATTCCAGGCACAACATTAGTCAGGATAGTAGCCGGATAGTAGGCATTGTTCCCTTCCGGAATTTTGCCGCCGAGAATACATTTGGCACCTTTTTCAATAGACTTGGCTACCTGGCCATGCAATTCATCTCGAAGATCAGCCCTTGCCTGTGGCCCGATCTGGGTAGCCGCGTCAAGTGGATCTCCCATTTTCATCGCACTCATTTTATCCAGGAACAGTTGTGTAAATTTGGTGATCACCAATTCTTCCACCACAAAGCGCTTAGCCGCGATACAGCTTTGTCCGCTATTGATCAGCCTGGCGTTTACGCATATTTCTGCAGCTTTTTCAAGGTCAGCGTCAGCCAGTACAACATATGCATCACTCCCACCTAATTCAAGCACAGTTTTTTTTAACATTTCGCCGCATTTCCTGGCAACGCTTATACCGGCGGCGGTACTTCCTGTTAGCGTAGCTGCTACGATACGCGGGTTTTCGATGATCTTTTCTACCAGGGAACTGCTGATCAGTAAGGTTTGAAATATGTGAGGTGGAAAGCCAGCCTCCACAACCATTTCTTCAATAGCCAAGGCGCTGCCCGGTACATTGGAAGCATGTTTCAAAACACCTCCATTTCCAGCTGCAAGTGCTGGTGCAAGAAAACGAAAAACCTGCCATAGAGGAAAATTCCACGGCATTACCGCCAGCACAACACCAAGTGGTTGAAAAGAAGCGTAGCTTTTAGAGGCCTCTGATTTGATTATCTTATCGGTCAGATGAGCTTCGCCAAATTCGGCGTAATATTCGCAACAAACGGCACATTTTTCTACTTCCGACAGGCCTTGGGTCACCGGCTTCCCCATTTCATTAGCCAGGAGTTCAGAAAGTCCCTGCTTGCGTTCTCTGAGGACACTTGCAAGTTTATATAGCAGTGTTCTTCGAACATCATGACCCGTTTTCTTCCAGGAGAGCCAGGCCCGGTGAGTCTGCTCAATTTTTGCCGCTACTTGTTCATCATTCAGGGTAGCATATTCTTTGATCTGCTGTCCGTTCGCTGGGTTGATGGAAATGATACTCATGATTTTTTAGATTTTAATTTCAATTTGTGTATGTAAAGTTTTATTCATTCCTATATTACTGGCTTGTTGAACTTCCTGTTGGTTGATCAGCGAACATCCTACCCCGGATATTCCGCTGTTCTTTTTAGGGCAAAATTCCAGAATTTATGTTTGGTCGATGGCGTAAAATGAACACGTTTAAAATCAAATAACATATATCCAAGTTCGGTTTAGTTTATCGTTAAAGGAAATCAGTTAAATGATATACGCTATTAGTTATGTTATAGACTTGCCTGATTTTTAATGCATTAACATGCTTATTTTCGACTTTCTGAGGACAAGCCCTCAAGGCCCTGATGAGTTGAAATTATAAAAAKCTGGGGCAGGACTACCGAAAAACAGGGCTAATATAAGGGCGTTTTGAAACGCCTTTATATAAGGGCATCACGCCCTGAAGACATCATGATCTAATATTTTCCCAAAAGAAAAGGCAAAGCAAAATGGCAGTTTAATTTATATAAATCCTACAACGTTTTGTGCTGCAGGGTTCGGACTATCCGGTTACCCGTTCTACCACAATGTTGCAACCAGAAAGGTGAGGGTTGCTATCACCAAACCGTATATGAAAACGCTATAAGCTGTTCTGAGCAACCGATATTTCTTTGCCAATGCCATGCCTTGTCCATGTATGTTGTAGATCAGGTTACTGTATAATTTCTCCTTGTTTTCCATTATCTCCAGCATTGCTAAACGGTACTCTTCTTTTTTAATATTAAAAAAGTTCCCAAAGAAAAGCAGATCGGTTTCGTTATTTTTCAGTTCGTCCTGCGTAAAACGGCCCGAAAATATGTGCGGCCTTGTCGCGAGTATGGCAAACACCATGGCAAATAAACTTACACCTATCAGTATAAATGTTGGCCACAGCAGATAAGACTGTTGGGCAAGCCTGCGCAAAATGAGACTGATGACTGCGGACAGTATGATGGCGTTAACCGTTATAAGAATGTGAGCTTTGTTATCTGCCATATCACTTAAACGCTGATTATTACCGGAAGCTATCCGGATCATTGTTTCTATCCCTTTTTCAGGTATTTCCTTTTTTTCCATGTTACCTGAAATTTCAGCCTCCGTTGATTTGCAAGCATTGATGATCAGCTGCTCTCCAATCCCGGCCTTCAGATTTTTATCCACCCTCGGTTTTAATAGTTCAAGAGCGTAAAATGTTTGGAATTTATAACGGGCAGTCCATTCATAAGTTTCTTTTAACCAATCGCTTGTATCGATTTTTCTTGCGGAAATCCATTGTTGCTCTTGTCGCTGCAATTCAACTTTTTTCATGAAGGATTTTGTACCCAGATAATAAAATATGGCATCGTGCAAAATTCGCGCAAGCACATCCTCCACATCTTCCGTGTCCGGCTGTGTCATAATAATAGACGAGATCCTGTCAATCAGAATAGGTTCAACATCATTAGCGGCTAAAAATTTGGTTGCCAGATCTGATGCAGCCCCCTGGTGATCTTCCTTACGGATCAAATAACCTGTGGTATGAAACCAAGCTGCGGCAAGCAACATGAAGTGTTCCTTTTTAGATAGCTCATATCGAACCGCTATTTTCTCTGCGGCTTTTACTACACTTTTGGTCCGGTTATAAGTATGAAAACTTAATCCGGCTTTGTGATGTTCTGTGAAGCATTTTTTTACAAATTGGCGGATATGATCCAGCAATAAAGCTATATCCATCATCTTTTTATTTATTACATTATAAAAGGAAAGGTATTCTCATTTATGTGTTATTATCAAATCATTCCCAAATTGCAATGCCACCAGAGCCCCATTTAATCTGGCTTTTTTTATGGCCAATTGATAAGGTTACCTGATCAAGCTCGTTGTCAATGAAATCAAGCTCAGGCTTACCTAAGCTAATTTGCATAGCACCCGCATTGCTGATCGCCTGTTCTGCATTTCTGGCTCCGGCCAATACAATCGTTATTCCAGGTTGTAAAGTGGTCCAACGTAATACCAACTGTGCCACCGTCGCATTTTTATCTTTGGCCATCGGTTCGATCCTGTCAAGAAAAATTTTAATTTTTTCAAGATGAAAATGATTGAAATAATCATTCCGGTGATCATCGGCTTTCAGGCGGGCACCTGCAAAGTATTTCCCTGTCAGCAAGCCTCTTTCCAAAGGGGTATAGGCAATGATTCCTATATTTTCCTGAATCGCATGCGGAATTATCTCCGTTTCAATTTCCCTGGTCAACATGCTGTATGGTAACTGGCTTGATGCCAGCATGATACACTCTTCTGCTGTTTCCATCTGGGCCAGGTTATAATTACAAACGCCCGCAGTAAGGATTTTCCCCTGCTCTGTAAGTCTTTGCAGGGCTTCCATCGTTTCATCAATCCTCGTTGTGGGGGCGTTCCAATGAATTTGCAGCAGATCAATGTAATCTGTGTCGAGGCGCTTTAAACTTTCTTCGGCTTCCTTTATCACGTTTTCTTTTGAAGCGTAGTTATACACAGGGTAGCTTATTCCATTGTTATCTATGGTGAACATAAAGTCTCCTCTCCCGTTGTTACTGCCGTCCCATACCATACCAAATTTAGTTAGCAGTTGTATCCTGGACCGGTCTCTTCCCTTTATCGCTTTACCAATTAATTCCTCGCTCAAACCCAGCCCGTAAAAGGGCGCAGTGTCTATGGTACTAACTCCATAGTCAAGTGAAGCATGAATAGCACTAATTGCTTTATTTGTGTCGGTACCACCCCACATGGTTCCTCCAATTGCGAAACTTCCACAGGCAATTGCAGATAAGCTTAGCTCTGTTTTTCCTAATTTTCTATATTCCATAACTTCGTTTTAAATGAACGGTCCTGCGATCATATTCCACTGGTTCAAGTTCGCTTTAGTTAGTTGTTATATAAAATCATTTAAATAATATGCCATATTAGTTATGTTATAGATTCACCTGATTATGAATCCCTTAGTAAATTCGACATTGGTACCGGCCCGACTAAGGATCATGGGCGTTGAGAAAGTTGTATGCTTAGGCGTCGTGACGGTGATCTTACCTCAAAAAACGAGAAGAATGTTCGAAAGGATGAACCTATTAGATTTTTGATCGGTCGCTTCATGATGATGATCCGAAATTGGAAACAAACTGTTTTAAGAAAGTGTATTTTTATTTTTCGCAGTCATCCGGGGCGTGCCGACCATGTTGGAAATATAACTCAGCACCGGGAAAGATTTAGCTTTCGTCCGAAAACACCGTATAACCCGGTTTCTTTTGGGAATCATTACAAGGGGAAGGCCAGCACCATCGTGCTTCTGAACCCCTGCCTTCGGTTTACTGCGCCGGTTTCCCACATGGCTTTTAATTCTAATGACAGCTTGTTGCGCGTTGTATAACCGATACCAGGTCCGGCGGCAAATACCCGCTCTTTTGTTTCAGAAATCCCGTAATTATTTCTGTAATAATTTTGATCTCCATGATAAGAATCCTGGGTAAGTTGCGTCAGATAATAACCAACTACCCCTATAATCAATCTGTTCACCAGCGTGTATTCTAACGCATAGTTCAGATTGTAAGCAGTGCCTGTCTTTTTTGGCGAACCGATCTCACGGGTATAAAAATACATATTGTTTTTAATGCTTATAGCGAACCTGGCAACGGGAACAGCTGTCAATTCAAAATGAGGGAAGAACCTGTATCGATGTAATCCCGGATTATAATCGAAGCGCTCGTTGAAGGATCCTGTAGGAAAGCTTACGTTAACCCCTAGACGGTAAAACATATCAATGCCTAATAGTTTTTGATCGTTCCATTCAATATACGGTCCAACCAAAAGATCCCCCAACGGGTTAGGGTTAATGTTAACAGGCTTATCCTGTGACGCTGAGGTCGTAACCAAAGGCAAAAGGGCATTGAAAGCAACATTTCCGTTAAGCAGCTTCAATTTTGAGATGAAAATAAGTTGCTGCAAGGTAACAATTGAGGTCAATTTTGGCCCCGGAATCCGATCACCCCTTCCATCCCGCGTCGAAGTATTGGAATAAACCTGCAGGTATTGAACATAGTACCAACCTGGTGCGGACCATCTGCCTGCACCTATGTTATTAAAGCCAAAATTTCCTCCGGGCAATTTCGGATCCTGTGCCCTTGCATATTCGCCGAGCATTAAGAATATAAGAAATAGGATAACATGTCTTCTATTTTTCATGGCATTAGGATTAATCATTTATTTTTCAGCAATCCTGGAAATCACTACTCAAAATCATGTTCGCAATTCATTCAACAAACTTTAACCGCAGTTCAACCAAACCAAGAATGAAAAAAACCTACTCCGGGTCAAACTACGTGGAAACTTGATCGGCGTTCGCGCT
Organism: Mucilaginibacter sp. P4_E8; assembly: GCF_056401495.1. NCBI lineage: Bacteria > Pseudomonadati > Bacteroidota > Sphingobacteriia > Sphingobacteriales > Sphingobacteriaceae > Mucilaginibacter > Mucilaginibacter sp. P4_E8. Next base: position 217,811 of record NZ_JBFUJG010000001.1, on the reverse strand, counting down.
TATTAGCCTTTACTGTCCGCAGGCCCTTTCCGACTTATTACTTAAATTTCTCTTTCGACTTATTCTGTTTAGTCAGGATCCTGAACATGGTTGGCAATAAAGTTTGTAGCTGCATTTTTCTGGAAAACAATGTACACCCGTTTCCACGGTTCCTGATTGAGCATCCGCCATTTATGCCCGGTACCGGTTTCATCAGTTGCTAACAATACATCTCCGGGATGAATGGTAAATTTTGCCCCCGTTTGGGTTTCAAATTCGAGATATCCCGATAAGGTGACCACATATTGTGGAACAGGATCGTTATGCCAGTCGGTGAAGGAATCTGGGGGCGATTCCTTAAATAAGGTCCGTTCTGCCTTTACAAATATATCCTCGGCAATAATGCCACGCTTAAAATGGGAATTACCGTCAGCCCCTGAGTACAAAAGGTATGCTCTTATCATGGTTTTATGTTTTAATTTGCATTGCAACCGTGCCTGCCTAATGCATTCTGCCGTGAACTATTACCACGCCAGCGCCATCCATCGAGTCTCTGCATGCGTTTCATGAAGCTTTTTCGGCCTGACGCTTCAAGGTTAGCAACTGCCCCTCTGAACCCGACGGGGCAATGACGCTTTTACCTTTTAGCCAGTTTCATCGGGCCTCCGGTACCTGCTCTCTTTGCTTCTGCAGTTTGATCGAAATCCTTTATGAAGGTCTACAGATTTCTGTGTAAATTAAAATAGCTTAAATGATACTAACAATCAGAAAAGTAATAGCGTTGATTGAAATTCCTTATGCCCTGAAGTACGATGGGGTTGTTGCGCGCATATCGAAGCTTTCGGGTTCAAAGAGAAGCAATAAAAAATAAGAATTCTGCCCGGCGTTATAACCTGAATAATAGCATTTATCAGCCAACCTCTACAGGCTGGATTCCCATCGTTGAACAAGCAATAATATAATGGAGCCAAATCCTTTGCCTAGCAGCTAAAATAACGGGATTTCAGATCTAAAATATGTGTCGTATCAGCTTCTATAATCATGAAATGGGCTTCTCCTGCCGGTAACAGCATCATAAATCTACTGAAATACAAAAGCATGCCCCCCACAATAGAACCTGTGATTTTGTTTCACCGCTGCCATTACTTGATTGATAATAAGTATCAGCAGGCTGATTTTGACCAGGAACATATTCGATCGATTTTTGACTTGTGTTTAAACGTTATGGTTCCGGCGACGAGCAGTCGGTTATGATGACCGGACGGTTCCACCGGGAGGATTTTAAAATTCCCGGCACCGGAACTTGGGGCCGACGATGATTCAGGAGAAAAACTAAATTCATTATTTTTTAACTAATAAATTTAAATATCATGCCAAACAGTAAAACAATTCTGATTACAGGCGCAGGTACCGGACTGGGAGAAGGTACAGCCATCGGGCTTGCTAAAGCAGGTCACCAAGTTATCGCCGGCGTACATATCTATCCGCAGGCAACTGCATTGCGCCAAAAGGCAAAAGAGCTTGGTCTTGAAAAAAACCTGCGGGTTGAAAGATTGGATGTCCTTGATCAATACGACGTGAATAATTCGCTAAGATGGGATATTGATATCCTGGTCAATAATGCAGGTATAGGCGAGACGGGTCCCATCTTCGAAATGCCCATAGAATTGGTTCACAAAAATTTTGAAACCAATTATTTTGCACCGTTGAACCTGGCGCAAAAATTTATTGCGAAATTCATCAGTGAAAAAAAGAAAGGAAAGGTTGTTTTTCTGTCTTCCATGGGGGGATTATTTTTACCTGCTCATTTTGGTTCATACTGTTCTACCAAGCACGCTGTGGAAGCCTTGGCTGAGTCATTGCAGCAAGAAGTCAGGAAATATGGCATCCAGATTCAAACCATAAATCCGGGAGCATTTACAACCGGCTTCAATGAAACTATGCTGGAAACAGCGTTTCGATGGCTCGATGATGACAAAAATTTCACCAAACGAGCAGAGCTACATGCCGAAATCGAAAAGCAGCTGGATTCGCCGGACTGGAAGTTAGTTCCTCAGGAAATGATCGATGTGATGATTAAAGTCATCCCGGCTGACACCGGCAAATTCAGAAATGTATTTCCTCAATTTGTCGAGGATATGCTTAAGGATAGTCAGGCAAAGGCCTGGGAAAATACTATTTAATTTGTCGGGGCGCTGTGTTTTACGGCGCCCCCGGCAAATTATAATCAACGACTCATTTCAAATCGACCTTAACCTCGCAGGAAGTTCTACCAGAATACATCACAAAAATTTACGCATATACAGCGAGTGAGTTAATTGGCTTCCTTCTACCGTCTGGACTGCTCCATTATCGTTTTAGGCTTTTAAATCAAAAGCGGATCGCAACCCGGTTTAACGCTCAACGGTCGTTAAGGTCCGCCCATCCGTAACGCCAGCAACAACATTTCAACTGTCTCTCCCGCTTATCAAGAGTATTATTATAAATATAAAAAATATTATTATAAATATAATAGAGGTTTCAGCCATGTTATTTTGATTAATCCAATTAGTACCCTAAATTCGTATATTTTATATATATACAATCCTATCCAACTGATGATCAGGAATAATTCCTCAAACAAATGACATCATGAGTATTCACGTATCAGCAATAATTAAAAGTAAAGCCGGCTTTGCGGCGGACCTGAAGCCATTTTTATTAGACTTGGTCAATGAATCCAGAAATGAAAAAGCTTGTTTGCAATACGATCTTTATCAGTCAGTTGATAATGAAAATATTTTCATCATTAATGAGGAATGGCTGGAGCAATGGTGGTTTGACATGCATCGTCAACAGGAGTATGTGGATAACTTTACCCACGCTTCGGAAGCACTGATCGAACATTCCATTGTCATGCACCTAACGGAAAAAATAGCGTAAATTCGTCATCATTTTGCCTCACGACCCCACAAACTAATAATATCTAGCTTTAAAGGCTTTCATCAAATTCTGCGGTATGACCTGTCTGTATGGGAACAGGTTTCCTGTTCAGAAGGGTTGTAGAATCCCCCATTTCTGTACGATTTTCACTTCCCTTGCTGTATCGGGTATAGGATATTATTGAAATTAATATAAAGCGAATCCATATACAATTTTTTTCACCATGGGACACGCGCTGGCCGTTTTATTTTAAAAAAGCAAGATGAACGCAACGGCCGCAATAGTTTATAGTTGTTCATACGATTAAGCATGTACAAAATATCTATCAGAAAAATAAAATTTCGCGACAAAAATCTGATATACGACCTTCCTGTGTGATAATTACTTTTGCGGCCTAAATACTTATGACGAACATTTGTGTTTGACCGTCTGCAAAACGGTCACGTTGCCCAATTGAAACCATCCCTAAGGTTAAAGTACGGCAGCGTCGTGTTAATGAGAAACTGATCAAATAAAAATTTTGAAAAATTAAAAAGATCAGCAGCAGTTTCACCAGTAATAGTGCATAACGCAAGCATCCACATCTGCCTATCGAGCGGCATTAGCAGGAGATCGCCATAACTATTTCAGTATATACGCTCATAAAATATAAAAATGACTACCCGAATTATCATATTTGACAACAATACAGAAACGACCGACAAGATCACCAGAATTTTAAACGAAAATCAGGCCTTTCAGGTGGTGGCAGCTTTTGACAATACCTCAACCTGTGTTGACGATGTAATTTCCACACAGCCCGATATCATTCTGATGGAAATCGAAACACCGGGGATTTGCAGCATAGCGGCAGTAACATCGCTTAGCCATAACTTTCCGCATATTCCCATTCTGATCCAAACCGATGTGGACGACGACCGTCGTGTGTTTAATTCTATCATAGCCGGAGCAAAAGGCTATTTATTGAAAAGCCAGCTGGCCTGTTGTTTAAAAAGATCCCTACAGGAACTCAAAAGAGGCGGCTCGCCGATGAGCCCTAAAATTTCCCGAAGCGTGCTTAGCCAGATCCAGCACCAACACCGGCTGAAAGCAAAAATACCGGAAGCCGATCACAAAATTTCCCCGCGCGAGAAAGAGGTCCTTCGCGAGCTTGTACAAGGCAAGAGTTACAAGATGATTTCTTATGAACTGAACATCAGCTACGAAACCGTTCGGAGCCACATCAAGAACCTATCTCAAAAACTTAATGCAACCTCCCTTACCAATCTGGTTGCTAATGCTTTGCATCATCATATTGTGTAGGGCATACTATTTGCGAACGTGCCTGAATCGTTCCAACCATTGCGGTGCGGGTAGGCTTGCTGTATCCGTTTAATACTTAATTGAACATGCTTATATCACCATGAGAAACATCCAATTTCTAACAGTCCTCCTGTGCTGCTGCCATTTTCAGGTCAAGTCATTCCCAAATTTCATTTATATCAGTTTAGCCAATCGACAACCCTCTGAATTTTATTATCAGCTCATAATTATGAATTTTTTATATAACACCAATTCCAAAATGAAAACAATTATTATTTATTTCAGTCTCGCATTTTTGATGTGCAGCCAGATCGCAAAAGCACAAAACAAATTAGTCGCGGGCGAGCACTTTGCAAAAGTCAACGGTATAACCATGCATTACTACGTCGAAGGAAGCGGCCCTGTATGTCTTATTCCTTCACCCGGCTGGGGCATTTCAGTGGATTACATGAGGCCAATCACCGTGCTTAAGAAACATTTTACAGTGGTATGTTATGATACACGTCATACAGGAAAATCAAGCGGACCGGATGATTATAGCAAATACACCGGAAAATACTTCAGTGAAGATATGGATGCCCTTAGAACATTCCTCGGCCAGCAGAAAGTCTGGATTGCCGGGCATTCCGGCGGAGGCTTCCAGGTACTGCGATATGGAATATATTACACTGGGAACCTGAACGGCATCATCGCGATAGATGCGCTGGCAGCGGCTGATAGTACCTACCTGGCAGAAGCTCATAAACAAATGCAAAAACGTTCCGAAAAACCCTACTTCACCTGGAAAAAGGCAAATATGGTGCTGGGTATCGACACTACGAAAAGGACCTTAGAAGAAGATCTTTCCCAAACATTTGAATTCTATTTCCATGATCCATCAAAAATGAAAATGTTCCCTTCCAATTACCTGCTGAATGATCAGGTATGGGACTATACGGGTAAAGCCGAGCTATTCGGTGAAAACCTTTTGCCTCAACTTCATAAAATTTCCGTGCCTGTTCTGGTACTTGCCGGGGACGACGACGTGGTTTGCGATCCGATTTCCCAGGCCGTACGCATTTATCAGCGGCTACCCAACGCCAGCATAGCTATTTTTAATAATGCAGGCCATTGCCCCTGGATCGAACAACCGGATGCATTCAATGCCGCTTGTGAAGCGTGGCTTAAAGAGCACCTGACCCCAGGCTCATAATCACTAGCAAATAGCACGTGATTACGACGATGGATTTGACGAGGTTAAATTTTTCATCATGCCGCAAGATCCCATTTTTCCAGTGAGTAAATATGCACGGGGCGAGAACTTCACGAAACCTTTTGCCCCGCGCCTTTCATATTAATAATTTATTTGCGGAAGACGATGTAAAAATTTTCAATCCTGTAGCGATCCGACATTGAAGTCGCTAACGTATGAGTTAGCAATGCCAAAAGGAGACCCCATTGTAAAATCGATAACCAGTCTTTTTTCCGCTTAAAATAAAACCATGTACACCAATACCATATACACCACCGAATCAAATAAGTTTCCTTTTGCCGCGATTATCATCGCCTCTCTCGGATACTTCGTAGATATTTATGATCTGCTACTTTTTAGTATCATCCGTGTTCCCAGTTTAAAATCGTTCGGTTTAAACGGTCGTCAATTTTTCTCCATTCCGCCAACATTAATTCGTACAATTCGTCATCCGATGAAGGTTGAGCTATGTAAGCCATTAATTCCATGAAATCCCGGCGCGCAATTTGATTGTTAAGGTATGCGGTAAAGAGAATTTTCAAACGACTTTTAGTCACTTTTTAAGCTTTTAACAGATTATCACGGGATGCGCCTAATGCTTTGAAATCAATCGTTGTTAATGCGCTCACTACGAAATCTGTCCCGCCCGCAAAGAATATCCAACAGTTGATTGGCATGCCGTATAGATATTTTATTCGCTTCTCAAACTCTTTACCGGGTTAGCCAGTGCCGCTTTAACAGCTTTGTAGCCTACGCTCGTCCAGGCAATAACAATTGACGCCAATATCGCTACGATAAATATGTCCGGGCCAATGGTAATCCTATAGGTGAAGTCCTGTAGCCATTGATGCATGAAGTAGTAGCCGATCGGGGCTGATATGGCGAATGCGATGACGATAAGTACGGTAAATTCTTTGGAAAAAAGGTACACAATATGCCCTACAGAGGCTCCTAATGTTTTACGTATGCCTACTTCTTTAGTGCGTTGTAAAGCCATGAACGATACAAGACCATATAGGCCAAGGCACGAAATGAATATCGCTATACCGGCAAAAATTTTATAAAGCGTGGACAGTTTGTCTTCGTTCCTGTAAAAATTGGCGATTGTCTTATCAAGGAATTGATACTCATAGATACCTTCCGGGAAAGTTTTATTCCATAGGTTTTCAATATTTGCAAGGGTTTGCTTCACGTTCCGGGGCTCGATTTTGATATTCAACTTTGCATACTGCCCCTTCCAGGGGCCCATCAATACAGGCGGGATCGCATTACGAAGTGAGGCCACATTGTAGTCTTTTACCACACCCGTAATCCGGGCGTTTAATTTCTTGTCATCCCAAAGCATAATGTATTTGCCTATGGCTTGCCTGGGGTCGGTGATACCAAGCTTATGTATCAGCGTTTCATTAACAACATAACCTGATACGGTATCCGTTTTCTTATATGGACCACCGGCTAAAAATTGAATATCGTATAAGCTGAAATAGTCAGCGTCGGCCCATTTCAGGCAGGCGGCAAAGTCGACCTGTTTGGGCGAATTATTGAATTTAAAATCACTGAACCAGCCGCCGTTATCCGACGGACCGTACAGGCTAACGCTTACGTCTTTTATTCCCGTTTGCTTTAAAAGCTGATCTTTCAATGCGTTCACCCTTGTTCTGCTAGTGCTATCCCCGGGAAAAGGAACAGTAATCACAGCCTCTTTATTAAACCCGAGTGATTTGCTTCCAAAATAATTCATCTGGTAGACCAATACCAGCGTGCCGATCACCAAAAACTGCGCTATGCAGAACTGTGCAACCACCAATACCCTGCGCAATGATACCCCGCTCGTGCGTCCGGCGTTGATCTTATTCCTCAATGCCGCTATCGGGTTAAATCCAGATAGCACAAGCGCCGGATAAAACCCGGCCAAAAAGGTTACACCAATGAGCACTCCCGCTAAAAACAAGAGCACCATTGGATCAGCCAGGAAATTTCCGCTCAGCTGTATCTCGAGCAGGTTATTCAACATCGGTAAAGCCACCATGGAGATCACAGCAGCGAGTACAAGCGCAAAAAAGGTAATAATCAAAGTTTCGCTGATAAATTGCAGCACCAATTGATAGCGGTTGCTGCCCAGAACTTTGCGTATACCTACTTCTTTCGAACGATTTACAGCCTGAGCAGTAGCCAGGTTGATAAAGTTAACGCAGGCTATGATCAGCAGGAATAAACCGATCAAACTAATTACACTAATCAATTGCTTACTGAACGGGTGCCCGCTGTACAAACCTGTTTCTGTGTTATAATGCATCTCTTTCAACGCCTGTAATTGAAAGATCCTACCTTTATTGTACGGCGCGGGCACATGCTTTTTTGCAAACGCGGCAAGGTCGGTGTTAAATTGTTTTTCGTTTACCTGCGGAGGCAAAATGATATAGCAATTCCGGTCGCCAAAAGTACTTATCCAATCCTGTGCATTGCCGCCAAGATCTCCGCCTTTTTCGATAAGTGTGACCCAGGAAAGCGCAAGTTTCATAGGGAAATCAGTATTGACCGGGGTATTCTCAAAGATCCCCGTTACTTTAAAATCGCGCTTGTTTTCGTATCGCACTATTTTTCCCATCGCGCTATGCCAATCGCCAAAAAATTTATCAGCTTCATCGCGGGATAATACCATGGTGTTGGGTTCTGCCAAAGCGGTATGTTTATCTCCCGCCAGCCACTTAAAATCAAAAACCTGGAAGAATCCAGGATCGGCGTAATAGGCCAGATCCTCTTTAAATTTCTTCAATGCCCCCCCATTGCGCCCCTCACCCACAGCGTAGTGTGATCCGTCATTTTTCATGATATTGGCGAACTGCTTTATTTGTGGGAAATCAAGCTTCAACCCATCGGTGAGTGGTAAAGGCGTCCCGCCACCGGCATGCGTTCCATCCGGACCGCTGTTTACCGTCACAATACGATATATCCCGTCTTTATTAGTATGGTAGCTGTCAAAGCTTGTTTCAAACTGAACCACCAGGAATATGAGCAGGCAGGCGGCGATACCTATGGCCAGGCCAGTAATATTGATCGTAGCATAGCTTTTATTGCGCATCAGGTTGCGCCAGGCGATTTTGAAATAATTTTTAAACATATGGTTGCGCTTTACTTTGTCATGTGACCACTTGGTAGGAGGTTCATGCTTCAAAATTAACGGCACAAACCGGTCGCGACTGCCCAAATGATAAGTTGGGCAGTCTTTTTTCAGGTTATTTTTGTATTCCAGAGGTGTTTTGCCAGTCACGTTCTTAAAAATCCGTGTAAATGTGCTTTGGGAGTTAAAGCCCGAGTCATACGCGATTCCCAGAAGTGTTAAATGATCAAGTGCGGGGTCCTGCATTTTTCGGACCGCTGCCTGAACCCGGTATTCGTTGATAAAGTCATTAAAGTTTTTTTTAAGGGCTGTATTGATGATCCGCGAAAGTTCATGCGGATGCAGTTTAAGTTTGTCGGCTAAAGAACTTAAGCTCAGCTCAGGGTCCTCGTAATAGAGGTTGGCTTTCATCATATTTTTCAACCAGGCGCTTCTGTGCTTCAGTTCAGCCGGAATCAATACATGCTGAAGCGGAGCTCTTTCCACCAGCCTGCTAACTTCCGGCCTCAAATAAATCATGATCGTAATCCTGATGAAAATGACTGCGTTTAGGAGATACAATGGGTAAAAGGAGCGTGCACCCAAATGATTATGGTAATAAAAATAATCCACTGCGGTAAAAGGTATCCATAGCAGCCATATCAGAACAAAATATTTCAGCAGGCGATCCAGCCATTGGAATTCATGCCGAAAGCGGTCACCCGCTATAAATTCCATCCTATGATAATGGCTTTCGATCAGTTTCCGGCACAAATACAAGTAAATAGTAACCGAAAAAAATACCAGTATTTGAAGTAATGGATTCCATTGCTGAAAGATCAGCGTATCGTAGGTGGGTTTTCCCGTGTTCCTGCTTTCATTGATCTGTAATATCAGGGCACCCAATTCCAATAGTGCAGGGCCGAAATGCAACAGATCCTTCAAGCGGAATTGATATTGCGGACGGGTAATTTTTAAGACATAAAAAAATATCAACGGGCCGATCGCCAGTGAAAAGTTTAAAGGTAACCAGTTCCAGCGGGGGAAATAATAATCCAGACCTGCGTCCCTTAAGAGTACCCATACCAGCCCCAACAAGGCCAGACCCAAGGCCGAACTTAAAAACCGGTTTGCAGCCCGGTCTGCTTTTTTAGCGAATCCTAATTGCAGCGCAAAAGTAAACCCGATAAAAATCAGCCCCAGAAAGGCCAGGTCATAAATGTCGATATGAAATATATATGAATTCAAGTATTATTAGTATCCCAAACGTTGTTCCAAATTTTTAACTAATTGATATATAGGAAATTACCATTTAACAGCATAAGTTACTTGTACCGAAAGCGAACGTCTCCATGTCCGCTATTAGCATATTCCATGGAGTTGGATGAAATTAATGTTTTCTATGTTCAATATTTGTTTGATGTTGTAGTTCTTTTTTCACCATCATGGGATAGCAACGGAATCCTGCGAAGCAGATATAGCGAGCCCGGCCCGAAAAGGATGCCATTGGAACGGGAAATTGTACTACAGTTTGGCAGCACGATGATGTAATAATTATCTTTAAAAAGATATAGATTGTGTAAATAAATATTAAGCTATGGGCGACGAAATATGCTGTAAAAGTACGATCCAAAATAAAAGACCACCTGTTAAATAAAACGCCATATTCTGCCATGCATTTCCGATGTTTAGATATGATTCAATATTATCTATTATACTCGCTCTTATGAGATTCGGCATACAAAAACTTTTATTCAGATGACTAGGTTTGACGAATAGCAATCCACGATAGGTAACTGACTTTGAATTTAGCTATGAGCGATGGTACTAAATTTTGAGGAAAATCTTATTGCGGTATAAAAAGTACAACAAGGTAAGCTGTACAATAAGAATGGATATAGCCACCCATACCGGTTGCCAGTTTTGAGCCAGATGACCAATAATCCCTCCGAAGAAAAAATTGGCTGTATGCTGGAAATCGATCATCCCTTCAGCTGCAAGATAGATCACTACCGAGTTTACCCCGATCAACACAAAAGGAAACGCCCACTTCCTGTACCCGGCAACATCTATCACCAGGTAAAATACTGATAGGAAAACCAGGCTCCACCCGCCTACAAGCAACACAAATGAGCTCGTCCATAAACGTTTATTAATAGGGAAAGCAATATTCCATAGTAAGCCTACTCCGATAAGTAAAACACCGGCTCCAAATAAACAGCCCCCCTTTTTCCACATCGGCCATTTTGCAGATTCAAGCTTCAGGAACTGTCCTGTAAAGATGCCTAACACGGCGGTACCAATAGCAGGAATAGTGGATAATATGCCTTCTGGGTCATGCACTTTATCATGCAGCCTGCCAGGAAGTAACAAACGGTCGATGTAGGATTCCAGGCTGCCATTCATCGTTAACACCCCTGCCCCGTAACCAGGCACGGGGATCAGTTCCATTAGGGCCCAATAGCCCAGCAATAAAATACCGAACCATAATACCTGCCCCCGCACGTTAAAATTAAGGTAAATAACGCCCGCGAAGAACCAGGCAAGCCCGATACGTCCCAGTACACTTGCAAACCGGGTATTCTCCAACCCGTTAAACTTAAACAAGCCGTTAACAACTACCCCTAAAAAAAGCAGGATAATGGTACGCCTGATCATAGAACCATAAATCTTCCGCTTAGGGGCGGATGGTAAAAGGTGTGGGTAAGCTACTCCATACTTACCGGCTTTACCGCCCATTGAATAAGGCATGGAAACCCCTGCGATAAACAAAAACAACGGAAAGATCATATCATAAAAGGTTATCCCGTTCCATTCTGTATGATGCAGTTGTCCCGACATCCATACCATGAGCGGCCAACCAGTTGCCTTAGCAAGGGCATGCACTACACCTTCCCCACTCATGATCCAAAACATATCAAAACCACGAAGTGCATCTAACGATAATAACCGTGTAGGCTTGGTAACAGTATTTCCAGGTTTAGCTATTGATGTATCCATTATTTAAGATCGTTACCCATGTTTGCTCTGTATTTTTCATATAACTGTTGCGCAACAACTGTGCTGCTGCCGGCAGGAGCAACAGGGTAAGTTTTGGATGAATTAACCCATTGCCATTCCCAGTTGCTTATTGATTTGTCAAACAGCTTAAAGTCCGGCTCTTTACCTGTTTCTATTGATCCATTCAGTAACTCAAAGAATTTTTGCCAGCGTACCTTGTAAAAATGATTAAGCAAACCGCTCCATTGCCTACAGGAGTATTCATGCAGCGGACTATCCGCATCGCCCCAAAGTGTTACCAGGTTACGGGCATTTTTTTCGAAAAGTGCTTTTTCACCGGAGGTTGTTCCCCAGCTACGGGCATCGGCTATCCAGGGGCCAAGCATAAAATCTTTGCGGGTGGCCAACAGCTTATCCATATCGGTTATCAGGTTAAGGTATTCAGTAGTATACTTGTCAAAAGCTTTATCATCTTTATCATGATATGCTTTAATCCATTTTAACTGCAGCGGTCTGCCATAGTTAGCCAGTACCTGCCGGGTTACATCAACCAGGTCATAATTAAAACCACTGCTTTGTTTGCATGCGGGTATGGCGGCAATCATTTTGTCCCAGGCAGGCAGCAGGTCTTTGCGGTTATAGTTTAATCGGGTACGTGTCCATACGGCAGCCGAATCAAGCGTTGGCCGACCGGTGATGATCGACTCGGCTCCGTCACGGATATCCTTGCCATTAAAAACGGTAGTCCTGAGTGTTTGCCAGGCATCCAATGCATCCTGGCTTTTCACCCCATAACGGTTAAATAAGTACTCCGGAAGCCATTGATCAAGATCAATGGGTTTCTTTTGCCAGGTATTTTGCGTCATCAATTCATAAAGCACCGGGGTTTGCTCAATAGCCTCCATCGTTAAGCCAATACCCACCATACGCCCCGATTTTGGATCATTAAGGGCCTGTGCCGGCTGCGTTGCTACGGCCTCTATCCTACCAAATAAATTGTTGTTACCACCATAATTATGCAACATGTTCCAGATCCAGGGTTTGCCGTAAAACGCCTCGGTTCGTTTCCATATAGGTTCATAATCGGTATTGAGGTCAAGCACGATCATATGATCATCTGGCACCGCATTCAGCAACGCTTTGATCTGTTCGTTTTGCCAGAATTTACGGTCGCTAAAAAATAACCAGCCCTGCATTACCCAAACAGCTTTTGGATCAGCCCCTTTCATACCGTCTAATACTCTTGCACTTAGTTCTGACAGAAATTTAGGATCATTTGAGGGCGGCTCGTTCTCATTAAAAGTATCGGCAGAATACAAATGATCGGTACCATAAACCTTGGTTTGCTCCTGTATGAATTTCTTACCTATTTCTGCAAATAAAGGATCTTCCGAATCAAGGATATAAGTATCGGCAAAGCCATTGTTCCAGTTGGTTTGTTTGAGTTTAGCATTGGGAAAATGCGTTTTAAATGATGCAGGAACATGACCTGTAAATGCAGGAAGTACCGGTTTTATCCCCAGCTCACGCTCGCGCTGCAATATTCTAACCTGCAGATCCTTATGACCGGTTATCCAGCTTGCGGGCAGCGGACCGTCCCATTTATCTATATTGCCCATATAAAACCAGCCAAAATAGGCGGGGCCGGTAAAAAAGCCCTGCATGTCTTTATTACTAAACCCCATGCCTTTATAAACTTTATCCCATACGTACTCCTGTCCGGTTATGGCCAGCGGCATATTGATACCGTGAAGGGCCATCCAGTCAATTTCCTTTTCCCATCGCTTCCAGTCCCACCAGCTCATGCTATAGCTATAGGTACAATAGTTAAGGTAATACCTGTACTGGTAAGGGGTAGTTTTATGGATCTTTTTGGCTGGTACAGGCAAACGCGCAGGTAAATTAAGGTTAGTTCCGTTCCAGGTGATCTGGCAATGCGCATATTCGGTGAGGTAATAATATAAAGCCGATGCCACCGCTATGCCGTTATTGCCCCTTAATATGATTTTACCCTTATGCCCTTCTACTTCAAAAACGTCCCGGGCTTCACTTTCAGCGAGCGGTTGAACAATAAAATTTTTTGCGTAACCGGGCACCACCCGTTTAATTAAAGCATAAGAAGGTGGTACATGCAACTGCGCCCTGACCTTGGTTGTTGCAACAAACATGCCGCACAACAATATATAAATGAAAACCTTTGTTTTACCAGTCATTTAATTCATGTTTTGGGTCGTTGAATTGTTATGATATGCCTGCGTTTTATCGGCAGGCTGAATGTCTTGCAACAATTTAACTTTGATCTTATGAATGTGAAATAAAGCGACGGAGTAACTCCGCCGCCTTTCAATCAAACGAACAATCAATAACCAGGATTTTGAATAAGCGCCTTGTTTAACTGCATTGCAGCGGTCGGTATCGGAAAAATCCGATGATTTGGATTGGCGTCGGTTTTGAAACCCCATGAGGTTTCGTATTTTCCAAACCTGATCATATCATTCCTGTGCCATGATTCCCAGGCAAACTCCCTGCAGCGTTCCGCGTAAAGCATGTCCAGGGTAACAGTTGTCCAGGCGGCAGATGTCGTGCGTTGCGCACGTAATAGGTTCACTAAAGTAAGCGCAGATTGCCCCAGTGTCACTGAGCCGCCTCTCAAAATCGCCTCTGCCTTCATCAGCAGGATGTCCGAATACCGGAATACCGGTATGTCATTTTTCATGTTCCGGTTCAAAGACGTAGAGTCCGGATAGAACTTGATATTATGATACCCCATATTCCAGCCGATCTCATCATTGCCCACGTCAAAAGTGCCTACATCCTGCCTTAAAACAATATTGGGTGTCAGGTTTACCTGATAAGTAATAGCCCCCCCCGGATCACTGCCCTTGTAAAACTGATCATAACTTTGATTCGTGGTGGTATAGGTTACCGGTGTTTTGCCGTCGTTTTGATACTGTAAACCCGTCAACCACTGTTTGTTCCGGATGTCATTCGGATCATCGAAATTGGCATAGTAAGCAGGCAGTGTACTGATTGCCGCATCGGGTGTAAAATTCACTTTGTATTTTGACACCAATCGCCTTGGCAAATCATAACGCTGATGTAGGTTTTGGCTTCTGAACGGCAATGTATTTGCTGCAGCCGGATCGAATGGTATCGCAAAGATAAATTCTGCGGTTTGCGGACCATTATCCGGGTAAAACATTTTCAGGTAGCTGCTCCGCGGCTCGAGATGATAAGCATTTGAATTGATTACATTATCACAAGCGCTGATACAATCGTCATACCTTTTGGTTCCCGTATAATACTCGGCATTCAGGTACATTTTAGCAAGCAGGGCATAAGCCATGTATTTGGTTGGTTTCCCGTAGGTAGTTTGACCGGTTGTACTGCTCAGGGAAGGAATGGCCCCTTTAATTTCCGCCTCGATAAAATTAAAAACCTCTGCCCTGGTCTTGTTTGGATGCGCTGAGTAGTCCCCGGCTACCGAAACGATAGGAACATTTCCGAAACTATCCATTTGATAAAAATATGCCAGGGCCCTGATCATTCTTAGCTCCGCCAGGTCCTGCTGCTTGGCTGCTCCTTCGGGCTCTGCGGATTGCAGCGTGGCGAGGGTTTGGTTAGCTAAGCCGATGATGGTTGAAGTCCAGGCCCATTCCCCGCTGACACCTGGATGGTCTTTTGTCCAGGTATGATAATGCAATTGCTGGAATTCTCCGCCGTTATACCAGTTTCCTCCGAAGGCGGGGAAGATCACTTCGTCAGTGGTAGCAGACTGCATAAAAAAGTGCTCTACCGAGATATTGCCCCGCAATGCCACATAAACAGGGCCCGCAGCCTGCGCATACTGTACCGGATTTTGCGGAAAAACGTCAGACGTCAACTCTGTTTTGATGGGTACCGATACTTTTTGACAAGATGCAAAACAGAGAATGAATGCAGCACTAAAACTAATGCTTCTTAATATTTTTTTCATGATGATTTCTTTTAACTGGTTAACTTAAAAAGACACGTTAGCTCCTATTAAGATGGTCCTGGTTTTTGGATAAAAGTTATTATAATCCACGCCGGGCGAAATACCGCCCTGGTTTATTTCAGGATCGACGCCTTTGTATTTGGTTATAATAAAAATGTTATTGCCGGACGCGTATACCCTGAAAGTTTTTAGGTATTTACTGTTCAGCTTGAAATTGTATGCCAGCGTAGCATTATCCAGGCGTAAATAGCTTCCGCTCTCCACGAAGCGCGAGGAATACAAATAAGCATTGTAATCGGCGGAAGATTCACCGGCGGCATCTTTAAGGATATTGGTATACTGCGCCGTATTTGGCCTGAAAAGGTCGGCCCGTGTCGCATCAAATATCTTATTGCCAAAAACGCCCCTGAAAAAAATATTCAAATCAAAGTTTTTATAATGAAAGTCATTCGACCAGCCCACAAGCAATTGCGGTTGAGGGCTACCCAGGTAACGATAGTCCGTACCAATAGTCGGGGCTGTCGTTAATTTGCCACTGGCATCGAGAAATTGGGATACGCCCTGAGCATTTTTCCCGGCATATTGCAAAGAGAAGAACTGTCCCAGCGGCTTGCCTGATTTCAGGATCTGTAGCGAGTGGCTGGACTGGCCAAGCCCTTCGGGAAATGAATACAATACGGAATCACCTCCCGAAAACAGCGGGTTCGATAAGCTGTTGATCACATTTTTATTATGGGCAAGGTTCAGCGAGGTTGACCACCTGAAATTAGCGTTCCTTACAGGAGTCGTATTGATGATCAATTCGATGCCTTTGTTGGTCATGCTGCCGCCATTGGCCACGATTGTCCCCGTCGGCACTAGGATCGGATCAACAGCGTACGAGAAGATCATTCCCGTCGTTTTTTTATTATAAACATCAATGGCGCCGGTTACTTTTCCTTTAAACAGTTCAAAGTCTAGGCCAAGGTTAGCGGTGGAAGTCTTTTCCCATTGCAAATTCGCGTTAGCCGCCTGCGTTGGACCCAGCGCACCTATATAATTTCCGTTGCTGTAAAAAGTACCCAGACTGCCGGAAATGGCCTGCGCGGTATAAGCATTGAAACCCGAGGAGTTACCGGTTATCCCATAGCTGGCGCGTAGTTTCAGATCATTGATAGCTGGATTGTCCTTCAGGAAATTCTCCTGGCTCAGGCGCCATGCCGCACCTACTGATGGGAAATATCCCCATTGATGCGCGATG
The DNA here is from genome assembly GCF_056401495.1 of Mucilaginibacter sp. P4_E8. Taxonomy (NCBI): domain Bacteria; kingdom Pseudomonadati; phylum Bacteroidota; class Sphingobacteriia; order Sphingobacteriales; family Sphingobacteriaceae; genus Mucilaginibacter; species Mucilaginibacter sp. P4_E8. The sequence goes on along the minus strand of NZ_JBFUJG010000001.1, from coordinate 201,061 downwards.
CCGAAAACTGAACTTCCATCCCTCCGCACAGAGGCCTGTAAAAGGTATTTTTCGCCATAGTTATAGTTCAGGCGGGCGAAATCGGAAATAAGCCTGGTTTCCTGAAATACGCCATCGGCACCAAAATTAACCTGGAAACCGGAGATGGCATAGGGATTAGAAAGCGCGAAATTATTGTAGCCGATGTTATCTACCGGAAAATTGGTAGTTGTCGCCTGAAAGCCATCGCCTATCGTATTGTTCTGCCAGGAATATCCCAATACGGCGTTAATAGAATGTTCACCGATTTTTTTATCCCAGTTAAAAAAGGTCTCAATGATCTTATTTACCGTCTGCAGTGAACTTCTGGTAGCTTGACCGTTTGCGCCGAAGGTCTGTTGCGTGTGGTATCCCAGGCCAGGCTCAGGGTTATCATATAAACCATTATAATGGGAAGTAAAGTAAGAGGTATAAAATTCGCCGTGTAAGGCAGTTGTATTGAGATAAGATAAATTTAAGTTATAGGTTAAACCGAAAGGTAATTTCAACTGGGTATTGAACCCGGCCACCAGGTTATTATATTTGGTATTGCTGACGCTGTTATTCAGCATGCCGACAGGGTTGAAATAATTTTGCGTGGTTGGATTTTCAAAATAAGTACCATCAGCATTTTTTGCAGGCGATACGGGCAGGAAAAGTGCAGATTGCAGTAAAATCACATTTCGATAGGGCACGTCCTGCGCATTACTGTTGGAATTGGTTACCGATAAGCTGAATTTCAGTTTGTCATCAAACGCGCTCTGGGTTAATGCCAAACGACCAATAACACGTTCCAAACCGGTGTTTAAAATAATACCGTCTTTTTTAACGTAGTTCACGCTTGCATAATAACTGCTGTGATCCGTGGCACCGCTAAACGACAGGTTATGGTTATGTGATATAGCGGTTTTCCGTTCAATAGCTTTTTGCCAGTCGGTATTGGCGCCCTTATCGTCGGCTGAAGAAAGGGACTGGTTATTTGTTTTCAGGAAGCTCCTTAATTCGTCAGCATTCATCATTTTGAGCTGGTTAGCTACTTTTTCTGCACCGACGTAGCCATTGTAAGCGATAGCAAGCTGTCCTTTTTTACCTTTCTTGGTGGTTACCATAATAACGCCATTTGCTGCGCGGTTACCATATATGGCTGTAGCTGCGGCGTCCTTCAGCACGTCTATCGTGGCGATATCATCCGGTGCTATATTGGCAATATCAACACCTGGAACGCCATCCACTACATAAAATGGCCCCTGGGAGCTGTTGATCGTAGATGCCCCCCGCAGTACGACTGCAGCCGGCTTGTTTGGATCTCCACTGGCGGTAATGTTCAGGCCCGGAACTTTACCCTGCAGCAATTGGCCGACGTCTGTAATTGCGCCTTTATTAAGATCTTTATTATTTACGGTCGATACCGCACTGGTCAAAGTTGCCCTCGTCGCATTACCATAACCGATCACGACAACCTCGCTTAATCCTTTTGCTGCTTCAACCAGGGTGATATTTAATGATGCCTGATCATCCACCAGGATCTCCTGGGTTTCGAAGCCCAGGAAGCGAAACTGTAAAACATCTCCCTTAGTGGCATTGATCGTAAATGAACCATCAGCAATGGTGGATACGGCTACCTGACTCCCCTTGATCTGAACCGTTACACCGGGAATAGCATTACCTTTATTGTCCGTAACTTTCCCTGTTATCTTTTTAGGAACTACAGCGGTTTCCACGTTCTTATCCTCCTGTTTCTGCACATCGAGATCTTTGATAATAATGGTATTATCATCCAGTTCAAAGGTTAAAGGCTGATCTTTAAATATCTGGAGCAGCACCTGGCTGAGTTCCGTATTCGACACATTGATCGTTACCGGCCTGGCTTTGCGCATCACCGTGTTATTAAAGATAAACAGGTAGCCGGTGCGCTTATGCAGCTCTTTCAGAACGGATTTCAACTCCCTGTTTTGCATATTAATGCTCACTTTTTGTGCCATGGTATGGGCACTCAGCTGCATTGTGAATAAGAAAACTAGTAAGCCCGTGATTTTCATCGTCCTTAGGATCAGTTTAAAATATTTTCTGTTTTGTTGGTAATCCAACTCACTGTACCGAAGGGGCACAGGAATTTTAGAATGCAAGAGTAGTTTCATACATTTGAATGTTTGGGTTAAGTTTAAATCAGTATCGAAATTGAAATTTGGGTTGATCCAGGCATTTGGCCTTTCCGGCTGGAACCGGGAGGGCCTTTTTATGGAACACCACTGAGAGGGTAAGTTTTTATTTATCCATACGTTGAGATTAGATGAAAGATTAAGTTTTAATTATTTTTTTTCCACGACCACTTTATCATCGGCGATAGTAAATTTGATACCACCGGTTGTTTCAAGCATCCTGAGTGTTTTGGACAATGGAACATTCTTTTTGACCAGACCTGTAAAATTCAGAACCGGCCTGGGCCCTTTGTACACCACATCTATATCATACCATCGTTTTAACTCCAGCATTACCTGGTCCAGGTCCGAGTTATCAAAAAGGAACAAACCGTTTTTCCACGATATAATATCTTCGGTATCAACCGCTTTTATATCAAATTTTTGGGCGTTGGTATCATAAAGTGCCTGTTGCCCCGGCACCAATAATTGCTTCTCATTACCGGTGGATATTTTAACGGAACCCTCTAAAAGCGTTGTCTTACCGGGCTGCTCACGATAAGCGCGGATATTAAAATGTGTTCCCAGTACTTCTACCTTTTGATCTCCAAAGCTTACGATAAAAGGCATTCGTTTATTTTTAGCCACCTCAAAATAAGCTTCGCCGGTGATGGTTACATTTCTTGATTTGCCGGTAAATGCTGTAGGATAAGAAATAGAAGATTCGGCGTTAAGCATAACTGCCGTTCCATCCGGCAATTGCAGCCTGTACTGCCCACCTCTTGGCGTTGACATGGTGTTCATGAGCGAAGCCCCGGCGGCCGGGTTTCCGGGCACGTAAGCCAGGCTGCCGTTAGCAAGCTTAACCACGGCTGTATTACCTTGTTGCACAAGCTTCCCATTTTGTGCACTGTTAAGTACAATTTTTGCGCCGCTAGCAAGCGTTAAGATCGCTTTATTACCACCAGGTTTGACATCCTGGTGTACTTTATTTGCAGCCAGGTTCTCCTCGCTTTTTTGCAGGCGGTATTGATATATGCCAAATGACAGTGCTAAAACCAATAGGGCGGCAGCAGCATAGATGAGTTTAAACCGTTTTCTTATAGGGATAATATTTGTATCAGCATGGTCGGTGGCATCGCCGGCTAATGCAGCTTCCAGCATTTTTTCGCGGGCTCCGGCCGGGAAAGGATCTTCTTCGGACTGGTGTAATTGATATGCCTCCTCCATCAGCGCGTGAACGATCTTTTCTGAACCCGGCTCATTGATGAACTGCATCAATTCGTCGCGCTCTTCCGGTGTTTCGGTTTTATTAAAATATTGATGGAACAGATAACGTAATCTTTCAGACATTTCTTTGACTCTCTTACCACTAAAGAGTCAAAAAAAATCAAAAAGGGGTAGTCATATCAAAAAAAAATTAAATTTATTTCAAAAAACAGGCAGATGCCATAATAAACAAAAGAAAAGCAATGTCATTTTTCTCGGAAATACCCTTTTTTATAAATTTATTGGCAGCCATCATATGTTTCTTCACTGTTTCAGGTGAAATACCCAGCATTTGGGCAATTTCAATATGCTTTAAATTCCCGATTCGGCCTAATTCATAAACTTTTTTTTGCTGGGGAGGCAGTTTTTCCACCAGTTGATCTATCATCCGGCAAAAATGCTCTTCGGAGCTGACATGGTCAGGCAGATAATGTTCTTCCTTATATTGATTTTCCCATTCCTGCTGCCTGATATGCGCTGTTGCTTTTTCCTTTAGAAACCGATAGGCGCTGTTCCGTGTTATAATAAAAAGATAATTGATAAAGCTGTCGACAAAGATGAGGTCCTCCCTCCTTGCCCAGATTTTTACAAAAACGTCCTGAACGATTTCGTCAGCCGCCTCTTTAGATTCTGTAAGCCGGAAAACATATTGGCCAAGATGTTTATAATGGGCATCGAAAAGACAGGTAAATGCCCTCACATCTCCTGAAGCTACTTTGTTCAGAATTTCATTTTCATTATGAAGGGGGCGAATACTCAATGTGAAAATTAATTGAATTTAAAATTATATAAATTTTATCATACCGTTAAGTTTATTGGGAAGAATTACAACAAAAATTTTACAAAGTGAACTGTCTTACGAATAAGGGTAGAAACATTGAAAAGTTTGCGGTCGGAATAACTATAAAAGCCCATTAGGTCAGGAGGTGACCAATGGGTCCTGACGGTTATCCCAAAAGCATACGATCAGGATCGTATTTTCATATATCTTGTATAGCAGGGAACAGTTTTTATGCAGAATACATCTTCTGATACCGGTATTTTCTTCAAAAACAGGATAGATGTAAGGTGTCTCGGAGATGATTTCAAAACTTTTAGACACCTTATCCTCAAATTTTGTTACAAAACGGTCACCCCACCGCCCGCGAAGCTGGGAGACAACGGCATCAAATGTCTCTTCGGCCTCGGGCGTGAACCTGATGTCAAAGCTCATTTTTTTGAAAAATGTTTTTCTTTAAATTGCTGAATGGAAATGGTTTGGCCTTCTTCATATTGCCCGATGCTTTTTTCAATACTTTTAGTGACATGCGGCGGCAAGCTGGTCGTTTGCGGCTCGAACTGAACGTTCAATGCCTTCAGTACAGCCTTGACTGTTTTAAGCTGTTCGGCACTCACAGGATGTATTAAAATGGATTCCATATACACAAAAATACTAATTTAAGGATGAATTATTGAAATATCCATACGACTTACTTGTATTTTGTATAATGGGATGCCGCATATCCATTATTTGAATAATCCGCATCCCGGACATTAATATTTCCTGTTTTGAACAACATGGAAGCTATTGGGCAGGGTTAAATCAGGAGCTTTTCGGTACTACCGAAAAATATATTGGGTGATGATTTGCGAAAACAAAACAGCAGGTGTAAGGTGAATATTTATGCGGAGCAAGTCTTTTAATTATTATTAAATAAATAGAAAACAAACTTTTAAATTAGTTAATACCCAGAAGATTAATTCGATAGATAATGGCCGTTATTTTTAAAGTATAGGATACATCAGTATACCTTTGATCAATTCTTTTGAGCACTACATTAGGCTGTTCCGGCCTGGTTACATAATATGACAGGTAGTAAATCTGATTTTTTAATGCCCGGGCCGACAATGCTTGTGTAATCCTTTTCTGAGCTTTAAATTCCGTTTCCGTGCCGGAAAATCCTGCCGAAAAATGAACCGGATATTTTTTTGCCGGGGTGCTATTTACAGATTCTCTGATGCTGTCTTTCCGGCAGCCGAAGGAGAGTATTACGGCACAAAGAATCATCACCGGGATATTCGTTTTATAAGAGACTCCAGGCGATTTTAAACCTTTGCTTTTTTTTAAATACTTTGCATTTTCGTCTCCGATAAAATGTTTTACCGAAAAGTCAGTGATTTTGTTTAAATTTTCCATGATATTAGCGTTTAATATCATAAAGGCCAATACTATTTCTCCACAGGAAATGATTTATATCATTAATTAAAACAACACATCGAATATTTCTCTCAAACAAATACCACGGCTTTCTTCAGCGCAATACCCCTATCCTTCATTTCCGCATTCTACTATAGAATCAAAAGGGGAAGCTTATCAGCAAAACCCATCTTTATCAAAAAGCCGACACTTTTACTTTGCAATTCAAATGCCCCAACTTTTTTTGTTTTTGTAAAACGGTCGTAGCCTATGTTTCGCTAAAATCTCCTCCCTATAATAATTTTAATGATAGCCTTATCAGCGTTTTGCGTAAAACCGTATCCTACGCCACCATTAAACTCCCATTTAGGATCAAAATTCAGATCAGTCGCTGCAAATAATTGATGGTCCTGCTGTTTGAAAGCGTCATAGTGAAAAAAGGGACCGGTACTGCCATAATATTCTAATCCGAGGGCAACAACTTTAGTTACGTCATAACTGCTTTTAATATTAGGTGAAAAGGTAAATCCCCTGTTCTCATCCGGCCCTTTAAAGCTTTTCTCCAGGGTCGGGTTAACAGAAATATATAATTTATTCCATTTTTTATCTATTATAGGCCTAATTTCCAGCGTGCTTGTATTGGCTGAAAATGCACTTTTCTGAAAGCCAAATTCGGTTGAAACACTTACACCCACAGGCCAGTTCCAACGCTGTGGTGCGGCAACCCTTGGCCGAATATGAGAGCCTACATAGGCTGAGCGGCCGGCATCGCCTATGGAATTAAAAAAATAGAAGCCGGTTTCGAACCAGGTAGTCCAGCCATGGGTTATCTCCATCGTTTCATGTTCCACATGGTTTGTCGGAAGCTCACCATTAGTGACAGGTTTACTTCCATTTAGGGTAAAGTTACTGTGCAGTTCAACCATGGTTTTACCCTTTTCCACTGTTTCAGAACCATAAACCTGGATCTCATAATTGTCCTGCGCTTTAAGTTTCAGGGAAAAAAACACAAGGACCAGCAAGCATAGATATTTCATTGATATTCGGTTTTAAAACATATGCAAATCGCATTCGCCTTAAAACTATCGTGGTAATCTGAAGCAAAATTGTAGTTGGTCGCTAAATTTCAATTGTATAACAAAAGTGACAAAACAGGAACATAATAACCCTTGATCAGCGACAGTCTTCTTAACACGAGAGGACAAAAGTGTGCCATCCCGATTCATATTGGTAGCGAATAGTATAGCCGTAATGTTGGCAGATATTTTTAACCAACGTTAACCCAAGGCCGGAGCCTTGTGATTCTTTGCCTTTTTGAAAACGCTCAAAAATCAGTTGCTCATCTAAGGGATGGACAGCGCCGGTATTTTTAATGGATAATTGATCTCCGTTCAATTCGATAATAACAACGCCACCGAGGTTATTGTGCCTGATCGCATTGCTGAACAGATTATTTAATAAAATATCAATCAGGTATTTACTGGCTAACACCTGCTTGGGCTGCAGGCTGGGCTTAAACGAAAGATCTTTAGTTTGCATCAGCTCCTGAAACTGCAGCATTTTTTCGGACAGCACAGTCTCCAGGTTTATTGGTACTTCATCAGTGATCAGTTTATTTTCCAATTTTGCCAGCAATAACAACGATTGGTTAAGCCTGCTGGATTTATTGATCGAGCTGTAAATGTCCGTGATCTGTGCCAGCTGTTCTGCATTTAATGTTTCATCCTGGATCAGCGTGTCAAGCTTTGTTGTGACAACTGCCAGCGGTGTCATCATTTCATGGGAGGCATTCTCCGTAAATTGCTTCAGGTTCAAATAGTCATGGGTTACCCTTAACGACATTTCCCTAATAGCTTCGTTCAGTTCAGCAAATTCCTCCACCTTGCTTGGTTTTCCTTTAAACTGGTCAACATCTGCGATATTGAATTGCTTGATCTCTTTCAAAGTCAACTGAAATGGCTTCCAAAGCCCGTTGAGCATATACTTATTGGTGATAAATAACACCAATAGCAGGCCAGTAAGCAGAGCTAGTGTAATGATGGTAATAACTTCTATGAGATATTTTTGCCCCGCTCTGGAAATGGTGATAACAACTTTGTAATTCGTATCCTTTAATTTGACCAGGTCTTCAACCGCACGTCCTGCTTCTTTCCGTTGCTCTTTTGGATTGAAATATGCGGTATCAAAAAAACGTTTCTGTAATTCCTGCTCATTAGTTCTGATAAACACTGCATGATCTTTGTCGAGGTCATACTGTTGAGGGTCGTGATTACTGCTCCTTACATACTCTTCTGCTTCTGTCAATTGCTGCTGGAGTCCCTGGTCCAGCTGTTGCTGGGCAATGTAATTAATAGCAAAAAAATAGATCACAGCCCCGGTCAGTAAGACGGTCAAGGTAATGTAAATACTCGTCCTGGTATAGTGTGCCGATAATTTCATTAATCTATAAATTTATAACCAATCCCATAAATGGAAGTTAAATAGTCCTTACCACCTGCATCCAATAACTTCCTGCGCAGGTTTTTGACGTGCGTATAAATAAAATCAAAGTTATCATGCATATCCATCTCATCGCCCCACAGGTGCTCGGCAATGGCATTTTTGGAGATAACCTTACCCTTATTGGCAATAAAATACAATAACATATCATATTCCTTTCTAGTCAGGATAATAGCGGTTTCATTAACTTCAACCGTCCGGCCCAGTACATCGATAGCAATCTCGTTAAATAACAGTTTATTGTTAGTGTTTAAAGCTTTTCTGCGGTAAACCGCCATCAGGCGGGCCTTGAGTTCTGCTAAATGAAAAGGTTTGGTCAGGTAGTCATCGGCACCAACATTGAGCCCCTTTAATTTATCATCCAGGGAGTTGCGGGCAGAAATGATCAGGACCGCTTCGTTCCTCTGATTGATTCGCAGGTATTCCAGCACATCGAAACCCTCTCCGTCAGGCAGCCCGATATCCAGCAGAACACAATCATAGTCATAGTCAGATAATTTCTGCAGCGCAGGATTCAGCGCGCTACAGCTCTCGCAGATATTGCCATCTACATTCAAATAATTTGTGATGTTTTCACGTAAACCTTGTTCGTCTTCTATTACCAGGATTTTCAAAGCTACTTTTTATTCAAATGTAACTAACGAAACTGGAGAGAACCTGAAGTGTATGCGACCTGTTATTTTATGAACCAGATAACAATTGCGTAACTACAGATTTGCTTCATATTCATTCGGTAATTTACAAACAATTGATCATGATCAACGGATCAAATCTTAGAAAGCCAGTACCAATAAGACCAATATGGAAATTATAGCACCTGTTCGTAAAGATGTTCAGTATCATGGGCGTATCAAAAAACATTCGGCGTCACTACGTCTGTGGCACTGGGTCAATACCATTGTTATCAGCGGTTCACTGCTAACCGTACTGATCAATTCAACTATTACCGATGAAAGACCTGTATCGACCCTGGTCAAAAATGAATTAAAGAACGCCGGTGCCACGGTAAGCGGCGAGCAGGCAGCTTCAGTTGCACATGCACTTGACGACAGGGTCTGGAGCGTGCACATCTATTTTGGATATGTATTGGTGGCTTTACTTTTATTCCGCATGATCCTTGAATTCTTTCAGCTTGCAGATCAAAAGTTCATCCGTAAAATGAAAAGCGCTTACCGGCAATTTCAAACCACGAAAAAGAACAGGGAGATTGCCAAACATAAGCTTACCGTTAAAAGCATCTATGCAATATTTTACCTATTGCTCATCTTGATGGCTATAACCGGTTTGTTTTTGGCATTCGAAAATCTGTTAGCACCTTTCAAATCCTTCAGACATAGCGTTAAAGAAGTTCATGGCTTTTGTATGTACCTCATCCTTGCTTTTATCTTTGTTCATCTGGCTGGTGTTTTTTTTGCCGAACGCAAGAATAATAAAGGTATCGTCTCTGATATGATCAACGGTGGAAGCGATCATGATTGATCATATTTCCAGACGATAAGTTTTTAGCAGTAAGAGAGCTATGATCGGAGCTGTTGTCCCGACCAAAGCTAGGTTAATTATTTGAACTTCATGGCCAGGGTTACAATATTTGAATTCAATCCGGTGGAGCGCATATAATGGCCGGCCCTGATCTCCAGCGAATTGAAATGCTGCCAGCCAAACACTCCCGTTGGCGGAGACAACCTGATATTGGCCCCAACAAAATTGCTGTGCAAGGTAGATAGATCATAATCACTGGTATAATAGGTATCCGTAGGATTATGCTGCCCGTAAGGTGCAAAATATCGTGTGCCCTGCTGGTTATTATACCTGTAATATGGGCTTACCGATGCAAATGAAGTTAGCTTAATAGGTATTTCCAATTCTGCAGTATGGGCCCGGATACCCCAATTATCCATGTAGTAACGGTAAAACGTCCGGATCACAAAATGGTCATCCAGAAAATAGTTAAAGCGCACGGCTATGGGGAGTTTATACCGATTATCGGGCAGGTTCTCTACCCGTTCAGATCCATCCGTGAAATAATCACGTTGATATTTGGTGGCCAGTAAACCATGCTGATAAGAAGGCTCGATGATCAGTAGGGCTTGCAGCCGTGGCGTTAGCACCTGTGAAAGGGAGAACGAAGTGCTGAACGAATTACGTGGACTGTGATCTACAGGTCCCCGCCCATCACGGTCAGATCCTGAACCATATCCCGGCGGTCGCAATTCAACCGGCAAAATCACTTTCCAGGTATCAAGAAAAACCTGTCCCTTAAAATCAAACTGGGTATTTTTATCTTTAGATACCCGTGTAAGATTTATCCCCGCGCCAAAAGACTGATAATCGAACTCATGCGAATAAGACCCGGTTAATCCGAAAGCATTGCCGGTTTTGTCGTTTGAAACTGTCCAGTTCAAAGATGGGTATACGCGGGTATCCTGCCTGGAGGCAGAGGAAATACTATTCGGATCGATCTTATCTGATGATGCAGAGGTATAGTGATCCACCCCCAGCTCAAAGGTAAAGGTATGTTTTTTACCACTTACGCCATATTTCGAAAGTTGCAAGTCAAATGTATTGGCAAAATCAGTTAGGTTTTCGGTGCCGATGCCTCCGGTTACTGCAGAATTGTTACCATTCTGGTGATAATAAGCCGAAATGATATTGATCTCTTCAATTTTAAGCTTCCGTGCTTCGTAATTACTGCTATCCTTAACCGGCAAAGTTTTCGTTTGCGCGTGCGAAGCAACAATCCCTAAATATAGGGCGGCCACACATAAATATATTTTTCTCATGTCAAGCCGCGTTTTTAGTTACATCCACAACCACCGCCGCTTTTCCCACCATTGGCTCCTGAACCACCTTCCCTATATAATTGGAAACTTTGCTCAAACTTCTGCGATTTACGGGCTGACAGTTCCATTTCCGCATCATTCAGGCGGTTTTTTTGGTAAGCTTTTACAGACATACATGACGATAAGCCAAAGACAGGTAAACTGGCTATCAGTATTAATTTAATCAGGGGTATTTTTTTCATCTGCTAATTTTTAATATTAATATTTCTGGAGGTGTAGAGGTGGTTATCGTCATCAATGATCACACAAGCGAGCTGTTGTAATTGGTTTACTAGGTCAAGTCCTACGTGAATTCCCATAACTGTGACGGGTGTGGCCATGGCATCAGCAAACTCCGCACTGGGGCAAATAATGCTTACACTCTTAATCCCGCTTACCGGGAGACCTGTTTTCGGATCAATAGTATGGGCGTATTTTTTTCCTTTGATAATGGCAAACTTTTCGTAATTACCGGACGTAGCAATAGCCATATTGCTGATATTGAGCGTAGAGAACGGCGTCATTCGTTTATCGGGGTCGGCAATTGCAATCGTCCAGGGATTACCGTTAGGCTGTGCTCCCCAGGTGATCAGATCGCCAGCTGCGTTTACGATCCCGCTACTTACCCCGTTTAGCTGCAACACGGCTTTAGCACGATCAGCCGCATAGCCCTTCCCTATTCCTCCAAAACCAATCCGCATACCTTTTTCTTTGAGCATAATGGTTGTATTTCCGGCATCCATGATTACATTTTTGTAATTGATCAGGCGGACCGCTTCACGAGCTGTTTCTGCATCCGGTAAGCTTTTCATGTTGACATCAAAATTCCAAAGGCTTTTATCAATAGAACCATAAGTAATATCAAATGCCCCCTGAGTAAGTTCTGATATTTTCAACGAACGCGCTATTAACTGGTAAACTTCGAGGTCAACCTTTACCGGCTCGATACCTGCAGCTGCATTAATCTGGTTGGTTTGGCTATCATCGCTGAAGGTAGTTAGCAACTTTTCGATCCGACTAATCTCGGCAACAGCCATATCAATACAACTATCAGCCCAATCCCGGTTATCGCCTACCACACTGATCTCAAACCGGTTCCCCATCAGCTTCAGTATCCGTTTGTAAACGGTTGTTGCTTTTTCAATAGTTTCAATGGCTGCCATTTGCAAAAGGTTTGATTTGGTTAATAAACTGGTCGGCAGTTTCATCGGGATATCCATCCCATTCTTTTAGTACTTTACCATGCTCGTCAACCAGCAGCGTAAATGGAAACTTGCCGTCGGGATTATATTTATCGGCCAGCGCTTCGTTCAGTTTTACCTGTTCTTTGCTCAGTTGATTTTTCTTTTGCCGGGGAAAATCGGCACGAACCAACACCAGGTGATCTGTGGCAAAATCATTGAATTTTTCTGATTCCAGGATTTCCTTCCTTAACCGTATGCATGGCCCGCACCAGTCGGATCCGGAGAAATTAACCAGGATCAGTTTATGTGTTGCTGCTGCCTCCGTTTGTGCTTTATCGAAATCACCGAGCCATGTGGCAGGGCTGGTTGTAAATAAGAAAAGAAAGATGGTTAATAATTTCATTTTTATCAATTTTAAGAGAAAACCCGCAGCGATGTTCCGGTTAATGTAGTTTGATATACCGTCAGGTTACGGTTTGCCGGCGAGTTTTTAACAACACCAGCTTCTGTAAATCCGGACCCATGGTTATTACAGTAAAACTGCCGGCTACTACTCTGATAAACCAGGGGATAACGCTCGTGCGTACAGGATTGCTGAACAGCGATATAAGTACCGCCGGTTGTTTTGGCAACAATAACTCCATTAGATGCCAGATACCCGCCATTCATAAGCAGTGCAGAGTTAACTGATGTAGTAAGGTCAAGTGTAAAATTTACGCCGGAGGGGCCGCTGACACCAGATGCGGATCTGTCCGATTTTTTGGAGCAGCCTATACAGTTGATAAGCGCGAATGACGCAGCCCCAATTCCGACTGTCGAAAGAAATTCTTTTCTGTCCATAATTTAATTATTTTGTAGAAACCGGCATTAATATAGCTTAACCCTCCATGCCACTTAAATAAGTATAGACCAAAAGCGCATTAGTATCGATAAACACTGTTTTATTCGTTAAGCGTTGTATTGATTCAGCAACAATATTATCAGGAGATTCTGTAGTTGACATGAAATTGGAGACATTTAACAGATTTTAACAAGCTTGACTTTAGTGCACTAGTATTGGAAAGCGTGTTAACATGACGTTGATTTGATCTCATCATTGTCTAATTAGTCAATTTGCGAACTACAGATTTACTTCAAATTTGAACCCTAACTTAGGGTAGCTTTTAAAAACTCATTACCGGCAGATAAGTAAAAAGAATCAGATGATCAATCTATCGCAATATAGATCTTCCAAATCGCGAATCACTAAACAACAGGAGGACTATAACCGGATAACCGATCAGGTTATATCATATATAAAAAGCCTTACAGTGGAAGAAGATGCGGAAACACTTTGGTTTGGAATGAGAACAGCGGGTTTTAAATTGAGTATCAGTTCATTTAATACCAGGTTAAAAAAGCTGGTTGAAGCTGGCCTGGTTGAAAAAAGGTCAGTTGGCTATAACAAGCATTTTTACCGATTTATTAAATAAACCAATTTTTCCAAAGAAATCCTCCAGCTCCATATCATTCAGCCTATCTTTATATTCTGCCGTCCACACCATAATTTCGGCGGTTAGGTGGATATTCCGCAACGCTTGACCATACGATTCTGTGTCTAACGTTTAATCAATTGTATAAAACATATTATTAAATGAATTCTGGATGTGAGATTGTTAACACGATGTGCTGGGTTACTGGATCTACGATGGTGAAACATTGAAGATAGAGGAACAGGAACAGTTGGAGAGATTTATTATCAATTATGAGGAAACGGTCTTCTGTCATTATATCGCAATCAAACATTTTTCCTTTTCAATGTACGGTGAAAGTGACATGGGTCTCGGTGGAAGACTGACTTTGAGTATTAATATAGCGGTTCAAATGCAGTAATTTAGAAGGTGATTCTAATCATAAATTCAGTTGTTGACAGTCATTTTTTTAGCGATTAAAATAAGGGAGTTTTACAGCATGCAAAAATCAAAATCATGAAAAAAATTAATTTCCTTTTATTTATATTAACTATGATCACGGCGGTTAGAGTTAATGCCCAAACTTCGAAAGATACCACCTTTAAAGTCTACATTAATGCGAAAGGTGGTATACACAACCACGGTGGCAAACCGCTGGGGTATATTGACAAAGACAATATCGTCCGTGACAACAAAGGTAAGAAACTATATTTTATTGATGGAAATGGCAACGTGATTGATGCGGATGGTAAAAAATTGGGGATGGCCAAGAAAAATGGTTCCTATTATAATATCAATGGAGAGAATGTTCTCAGTACTAAAGACCTGGATAAAGAAAAATGTGCCATTTTAGACCCGCAGGGACATAATTTTGGTACGGCGCACCTGAATTACAAGTTGCATGCCTGCGCTGCACATTGTTATTTCCTCGAACAGCAAAAGAAAAAGGAAGAGGCAAAAAAGGCAAAGGTCTAGCACTTTAGTTCCATCAAGACACTCGGCCGGGTTATCTAACAGATACCCGGCCTTTTTATTAATACCGGGCTATGTCAATCTAAATAGGGGGCCGGTTGTTAAACAGATGCGTACTTTTATAGTAAACCACAATCTTAACGGGAAATTACCAATCCAAAATGGAACACACTCACCAGGCAGATGAAATGAAAATGGAGCATATGGACCATAGCAAAATGCGGCACGGTCATGATCCGCATCGTGGCATGTCGGAACATGCCCACCATGCCATGATGATCGCCGATTTTAAAAAGCGGTTTTATGTAGTGCTATTGCTTACTGTCCCGATCATGCTGTTGTCCATGCAGATTCAGCAATGGCTGCATATAGATTTCCGCTTCACAGGATCAACTTACGTGCTTTTTGCATTAGCTTCCGTGGTGTTTGTTTATGGCGGCTGGCCGTTTTTAACAGGGTTAGTAGATGAAGTGAAATCGAAAAATCCCGGCATGATGTTTCTGATCGGCTTTGCCATCACCGTGGCTTACAGCTACAGTGTAGCCATTGTTTTTGGTTTAAAGGGTATGGACTTCTTTTGGGAACTGGCCACGCTGATTCTCATTATGCTATTAGGCCATTGGATAGAAATGAGGTCGGTAATGGGTGCGTCAAATGAGCTGGAATTACTCGTACAGCTGATGCCCTCGGATGCACACATGGTCATGAAGGATAGGGTACATGACGTAAAGACCGGTACACTGAAAGAGCATGATATTATCCTGGTCAAACCTGGTGAAAAGGTTGCTGCAGACGGGGTCATACTGGAAGGCGAAAGCTACCTGAATGAATCTATGCTGACCGGCGAATCCAAACCTGTACAAAAAATCAAAGGTGATAAAGTGATCGCGGGTTCTATCAATGGCAATGGCTCTTTTAAAGTAACGGTATCCCATGCTGCCAAAGATTCTTATCTGTCCCAGGTGGTTAAACTTGTTGATGATGCGCAAAAATCGAAATCACAAACCCAGTTGCTGGCAGATACAGCTGCCAGATGGCTTACTGGGATCGCGTTGGTTACAGGTATCGCTACTTTTTTGTATTGGTATTTAACCGGGCAAACCTTAGCTTTTGCAATGGAAAGGATGGTGACCGTTATTGTGATCTGCTGCCCTCATGCCCTGGGGCTGGCCGTGCCATTGGTAGTTGCCAAATCAACAGCCTTGTCTGCAAAACATGGTTTACTGATCAAGAACAGGACCGCATTTGAGAACGCACGAAGAATTACCACGATTGTATTTGATAAGACAGGCACACTCACGGTTGGGAAGTTTGAAGTATCAAAGGTAGTCTCCTTAAATAAGGACTTTAATGAAAATGAACTCATTCGGCTGGCATCTGCGTTGGAACAAAAATCAGAACACCCGATTGCCACCGGCATTCTGCAAAAAGTTAACGATTTAAAGATCACCGTTCCAAAGGCGGAAAGTTTTAAGGCGATTACCGGTCAGGGTGTTGAGGCTACTGTAGAGGGTAAAAAGATAACAATTGTTAGCCCTGGTTATTTAAAGGAAAATCAAATAACTGTTCCTGATGGTTTTCAAGCTAATGATACAGAAACGGTGGTTTTTGTGTTGGTCGATAAAGAATTGGCAGGATACATCGCGCTATCAGATGAGATCAGGCCGGAGTCAGCAGAAGCCATTAAAACCCTAAAAGACGAAAATATCAAATCCACATTGCTTACCGGAGATAACAGTAAAGTAGCGGCAAGTGTCAGCAAAACGTTAGGTATGGACAGCTTTATTGCCGAGGTATTGCCGCATCAGAAATTGGAAAAAGTCAAAGAACTGCAAAGCAAAGGCGAGTTTGTAGCCATGACCGGTGACGGTGTAAATGACGCACCAGCGCTTGCACAGGCAGATATCGGTATAGCCGTCGGGTCGGGAAGTGATATAGCGGCAGAAACCGCAGGAATCGTTTTGGTAAATAGCAATCCAAAGGATATCGCCAGCCTGATCTTATTCGGTAAAGCGACCTATCGGAAAATGGTTCAAAACCTGGCCTGGGCGACAGGTTACAATGTAATCGCGTTGCCGCTGGCTGCAGGTGTGTTGTATAACCAGGGCATTGTATTAAGCCCGGCTGCAGGCGCAGTCTTTATGACGGTCAGCACGGTTGTTGTGGCAATTAATGCGAGTTTGCTTAAGGTCAAAAGGTAATCACTTACAAATAGGCACTTATGGAAGTTTACAATAAGATTATTGAACCGATTAATAGTGAAATTTGTATGGCAGCAATAAACAATATTATATTGAATTGCAAAAGCAAGAGTTTCTACGATTGTGCTGAAAATTTCCAGTTCTCAATCATTTGGGTAACTTCTTTTAAAGCTATTTTGATGGTATTATTATTGATTGTGACAAGTATGAGTAACCCATTTCCTTTTAGGGCATCTAAATCACGGCCTACCAAACAGCAGGAACAACAACGAATAATCAATGAACAGATCATTAATTATATAACAACATTGCAGGAGGATAAAAACGCGGAAACTCTTTGGCTTGGAATGAATGACCAAGGGTATAACATGAGCATCAGTTCATTTCATACCCGGCTAAAAAAAATGGTGGAAGCTGGTATTATTGAAAAAATATCATTGGGTTATAATAAGCATTCTTATAGGATCGCCTTTAAAGCTTAGTGTTGTTTTATCGTCCTATAATCATTTTACTATCTCATACTCAAGGGCCGATCCACACCATACAATGCCATTTCCAGGTTTTTATCGAGGTTATAAATATCATCATAGGTGATATACTCCCCTTCTTTTACCTCGCAGGTCAGGTAAGTGATCTTGATGGCAATGGGCTTTTTCAAATAAATATCCTGTTTGGTGTATTTGACCATTCCGTTATGCAATGCCGCGATCTTAGCCGCTGAACCATCATTTTTTAATAAAAGGGCGGCTAACTTCTCTGCCTGTTCAACCCTGATGCAACCATGACTCAACGCCCTTTCGTTCTTTTTAAAAAGCAATTGTTCGGGAGTATCATGGAGATAGATGTCATAAACATTGGGAAAACGAAAAACCAGTAAGCCAAGTGAATTATCACAACCGGCAGACTGCCTGGCATAATACAAAGCCGGGTTGCGTTTGACATTGGCCAGATTGGTTTTAAGCGGTTCCACATAGCTTCCCTTATGATCGTAGATCGCGAAATGACTATTTTCAAGATATACATTGTCTGCAAGTGCCTTAGGTAGCACTTCCTGTCTAAATATTTTAGATGGGACTTTCCATTCCGGAGCTGTGGTAAAATAGGTGATATTACTTCGTAAGGTAGGTGTTGGGTTTCCCGGCTTGCCTACGATAACTCTAAATTGATAGGTAGAATCAGGTAGATATAATTTTAAGCGGTAAGACGGTATATTGATCTGCACATAAATACTATCCCCTGTATTGGCCCAGCGTAAACGTTCCATATTTATAGCTATTTTTCTTACTTTCTCTTGCGGTATTTCGTAACAATCGCCCTGATAAAGCCCTTCCAGCAAGTGCAGCTGGTACTGCATGGCGGCATATTCCTTTTCTTTTGGCTGCACATTAGCAATGGCGGACATAACATCTTTTTCTTTCAACGTCTTGTCTAAATAGGGAACTGCTTCAAATTCCATGCTCACTCCCTTATCAATCCGGCTTGCTGAAAGTTGGGGGTTAAGTTTCCCGTAGTGCAGATGGTTCATTAAAGTGATCACTGCATCCGTCAATATGATGTCGAAACGCGCCTGGATGCTCGGCTTTACCTTTCCAGGGGTGTCCAGTATGTTATGCAGCCGGCTATACTGTAGTTCTTCCGGATGATAATCCGCATGTGACAGCCCGAACTGCAGTACGCAATCGAGCATCAGCATCATTTGCCAGGCCGGCCCTGTCTCGCTTTGCGGCTTAGTCCAGGCGGGTTTAAACCCGTTTTGCTGATAAAAGCGCTGAACCGATTTTGGGTAATATAGCTGCACATCTAAATTGCCACCCTGAACCTGCTTTTTGATCTCCTGACTTAACCCTGTATCGATTGCAAGGGCATCTGTTTTTGGTGTAAATCTTACTTTGGCATTACAATTTTGCAAATTGAATACGATGAATATCACTATCCCCAGGGATAATAAATATTGGCTTACTCTGGTTTCCATAACATTGAATTATAACATAAAGTTCGAAGGAAACCGGTCCCCAAATAATGACAATCCTCACCTTAATTTCTGATCATCAGCATTAATTATCGGAGGTATTAAGCCTACCTAAAATCCTTTCATTACCTGTTTTCAGGAATCTTCAAAAAGCCACCTCAGTGGTTTCGTTACCCGTTTAGGTTTCAATCCATACTGCTTGATGCTTTTTTCACGAATCAGGTTTGCAGCCTCCTCAATATCGTCAGTCACCAGATAAAGCAGCGTATCCTGCTCGCTTATGGTTGCGCCCTTTTCCATTACAGCGATGTGGTCAAGCAATTCCTGATGATATTCTCTTCCAAATATGATGACCGGAAAATTATGGATCTTATGGGTCTGTATCAGGGTAAGGGCCTCAAAGAATTCATCCAGGGTCCCATATCCTCCGGGCATCACCACAAAAGCAAAAGAATACTTAACAAGCAATACCTTGCGCACGAAAAAATGCTTCATATACACCCATTTATCGAGATAGGCATTTGGCAGCTGTTCAGCTGCCAGCTGTATATTGCAGCCTACAGAACGGCCGCCTACATCTTTTGCCCCCCTGTTGGCAGCCTCCATTAAACCGGGACCTCCGCCGGTTAAAATAGTAAAACCTAAGCTGGCAAATGCCGCGCCGGCACGCCGGGTTATTTCATAATATGGGTGATCTTCTTTGAACCTTGCGGAGCCAAATATGGTGATGCAGGGGCCTATAAAATGCAACGCCCGCAAACCATGGATCAGATCAATCATGGTTTGCAGGATAAACTTCAACTCCTGCAAGCGCGAATGCGGCCCCTCCAGGAAACGGATCTCGGTTTGATTCATCTGGTTAAAAATTTAAATACGTTAAAGTGGCCCTTTTTCAAAAGACGAAGCGTTCCCCTGTAAAACCAGTATTTAGCGAGTTCAGCGCTAAACATATAGCAGATGATGATCAGTAACATCCAGCCATAAAATGCGAAGGACAACTGAACAAAGCCAAACCAGACAGCTAGTGGCGTTAAAGGCAGGGTCAATACCACGATGAGGATAATTATCGTCGCTGTAAAAAGATACTTACCGGGCAGGCTTTTAAAGAACGGCAGATGTGTGCGAACAATCAGTACGATTAAGATCGCCGAAATCACAGATTCTGTGAACCAACCGGTTTGGAATATTTTTTCATTGGCATGGATAACCAATATTAACACGCCGAAGGTGAGGTAGTCGTAAACCGAGCTTAACAAGCCAAAGGTGATCATGAAACGCCGGATGAACCGCATATCCCAGCGTTGCGGTGTTTGAATATTGCTATCGTCTACCCGGTCCGTCGCGATCGCCATTTCGGGAAAATCCGTTAACAGGTTCGTAAGCAGTACCTGCTTTGGTAACAACGGTAAAAAAGGCAAAAACAAGGATGCGCCCGCCATACTGAACATATTGCCAAAATTCGCGCTGGTGGCCATAAAAATATATTTCATGGTATTGGCAAACGTTTTGCGCCCTTCCAATACCCCTTCAAGCAACACGTTCAGGTCCCGACTTAGTAATACGATATCAGCAGCTTCTTTGGCCACATCTACCGCCGTATTGACAGAAATACCTACATCTGCTGCGTGTAAGGCCGGGGCGTCATTGATGCCATCTCCCATAAAACCGACCACATGCCCGGCTTTTTTCAAAACCATAATGATCCTTTCTTTCTGGTTAGGCTCTACTTCCGCAAATATGTCCGTCAAAGGCGCCTGGTGGGCCAGCGCCGAGTTGCTCATTTTTTGAATAGCAGTCCCGGTGAGCACTTTAGGTTGTTCGATACCGATCTTCAACGCCAGGTTTTTAGCAACCAGCGCGTTGTCTCCCGTAATTATTTTCAGCCTTACCCCAAGCGTATTCAGTTTCTTAATTGTTTCATAAATCCCCTCTTTAGGCGGGTCAAATAAGGTAATAAAACCTAAAAAGATCATACCACACTCATCTTCCTTTGTAATGCTATGTGTACCGTCAATAGGTTTGTAAGCCACACCCAACGTACGGAGACCAGCTTCGCTTAACCGGATATATTGTCTATTAAGTTCCGCTTCCATTTCCCGGATATCCACCCGTTTTCCATCGCCAGTCTCCACCTGATCACACAAGGCCAAAATACCATGCGCAGTGCCTTTCGTTATTGCCATATTACAGGTGTCATTTTCAACCTGAACAGTGAGTCTTTTTCTGATGAAATCATACGGAATTTCCGTCAGGAGGTGATAATTATTTACCGTTCCCGCATTTGCAGCACAGATGGCCTCATCAATGGGATTTTGAAAACCCTGCTGCATAGCCGCATTAAGCCAGGCATAATACAACACCTTGTCGCTATGCCCGCCATGGCAATCCAGGCTGCCTCCAAGGGTTACCTTTCCATCTGTAATAGTCCCGGTCTTATCCGTGCATAAGATGTCCATGCTTCCGAAATTCTCGATAGAGGAGAGTCGTTTGACAATCACCTGCTGCCGGGCCATCCTTCTCGCCCCCGCAGCTAAATTCACACTGATAATGGCTGGCAACAATTGTGGCGTAAGCCCTACAGCCAATGCCAGGGAAAATAAAAAGGAATCCAGCACCGGTTTATGAAGCAGTACATTCGCGGCGAATATGATGATAACAAGCAATAAGGTTATCTCCATTAACATGTGGCCGAATTTTCTTATTCCTTTTTCAAAATCAGTTTCGGGTGTTCTGCTCATTAATTCCGCCGATATTTTTCCAAATTCGGTTTGGGCGCCTGTACGGATAACTAATGCTTTGGCCTTACCACTGATTACATGAGATCCCATAAACAGACTATTGCTTCTTTTGGCCATAGGAGCAGCGGCAGCAACCGCGCCACAGTGTTTTTCAACCGGAAAGGTTTCGCCGGTAAATGCTGCTTCATCAACAAATATATCCTGTGACTCCAGCAGTATACTATCCCCTGGAACAAGGTTTCCTGCGGTTAAGATAATAACATCACCGGGAACAATTTCCTCCACAGGAATTGTCTTAAGTTGGCCTTCCCGCAGCACATCACAGTGCAACTGCACCAATTTTAACAGTTCCTTAACTGCATCGGCGGCTCCTTTTTCCTGCCAGAATCCTAAAAACCCGCTAATCAGAACAATCGCCAGGATAATTACGGTATCCGCCACATCACCCAAACCAGCGGAAAGCAAAGCAGCAGCAATTAATAACAGCGTAACCGGGCTTTTAAATTGTGCCAGGAATAAGAGAAAAAAGGATGTTTTTGGATTGTTCCTGATCGTGTTGGGGCCATATTGCCGCATCCTGGCGGCAGCTTCCTGATCTGATAAGCCCCTGGGATCTGCAGATAACTGCTCACAAGCCGTTTTCGTATCAAACTGCCAGAATTTCATTTCTGTGTCGGCCGTCATTTCCATGGTTTGATCAGTATGGAAAAATGAGCAATGGCACAGCGATATGAGCGGGCAGGGATTGCCCTACATATTCACCGATAATTTCCTCAAAATGAAAGCGGTGATTGACGAGGATCAGCAAATCGTTATGCATACCGTTGATCATCACGTCCACGGCTTTGATCAGGTCACGTTCCTGGACATTGTTAAAAAACAGCTGATCGTAATCAATATGAGAACATATTCCTTCTGAAAATATACTTTGTGCATAAGGCTCCATGATATGCGGTAACCCTTTGGCGGATAAATGGGCGATTGTTAAGCTGGCGTGAAATGGCTTAGCGAGCTCAACCAGGTATTTAACAACAGCCAAACGGCAATAGCGCAGATCCGCGATATAAACCAGGCGCTCCAGATCTTTCAGCGGCCAGTCCTCCGGGATCAGCATGAGCGGGCTGCGTACCCTGTTCAGTACACCATAGGCATCCAGTTTTTCTTCCACATCGTTCTGCTTTGCTTTACGGGGCAACCCCTTGATGAGCATATACACCTGATCTTTATTGACCATCTCCGCAAAGCGAGGAATAGGGAAATCAGCAATCATTATTTCCTCGATTACCGGGTTATTATCGGTCTCTTGGCGATTTGGTTCACCAATTTGATCCGCCATTTTACTTTTAAAATATTCATGCTGCTCTACAGGAAAATTTGTTCCCACCCGCACCTTTTTGTGTTCCTGCTCCCGTACTTTTGAAGTATGGCAAATCACTATTTTTGCCTGGATCTTTCTGGCGATCAACCTGGCGAAAGCTGCTGCATGAAGATCTGCCGGTGAGTTGTCATTGAGGACGATAATAGTTTTCATAACGTATCCGGTTGAATATCCGGTCTTTGTAAATTTTGCAATAATGCCCCGGCAGTTAAATGATAAGCATCACGTCAAGAACTGTTTGACGTCAGACCCTGTAATGAAGCCGCATGTATCATCGTGATGATGCCTGCGGGTTTCTGGAACCTGGCTGGTATGCAAAAACGATCAATCTTTTACTAACTTTTCAGTAATCGGTCCATTTCCAATTCTCAATTTCCGGTATATTAAAATGATTGAATAAAAAATGACCATCGTCACCTTTTTGCACCAAAAAAATTATATATTATATTGTTCTGATTACCAATATTTGTGATCAACAATCAGTATTGATAAAATCAACATATGGAAAACACCGCCCTGTTAAAAGCGATTATCGATAATGCTATTGATGGTATCATTACGATCGATGGACGAGGTATCGTGGAAACGATCAATCCCGCGGCCTGCAAACTATTCCTTTGTACTCCCGAAGAGGTGATTGGAAAAAATGTCTCTACGCTGATGCCGCCACCTTATCGGGAGCAACACGACGGGTACATCAATCGTTACCAGCAGACCAATGAACCCCATATTATTGGTATTGGCCGGGTAGTGACCGGCTTACGCAAAGACGGCACCACCTTTCCGTTCAAGCTGGGGGTGAGTGACGTTCCTTTTTCGGGAAGAAAGATCTATGCCGGATTTATCCATGACCTTAGCCGGGAAATGGAAGCAGAGGAGCAATTAAAGGAATATGCCGCCCATCTGGAAGAACTGGTTGAGGACCGGACACTGTCCCTAAAAAAATCAGTACAGGCTTTACAGCAGGCCAAAGAGGAAGTCAGCCTTTCTCTGGAAAAAGAAAAAGAACTTGGACAGTTGAAAAGCCGGTTCGTGTCCATGGCATCCCACGAATTCCGTACGCCGTTAAGTGCGATACAATTATCATCCTCTCTGATAGAAAAATATGCGCAGCCCTTTGATAATCCAAACATCAGCAAGCATGTCGTTAAAATAAAAACCGCGATCGGTAACCTTACAGCCATCCTGAACGATTTTCTATCGCTGGAAAAACTGGAAGCCGGGAAAGTAACCCCTTCCTTCGTCTCCTTTGACCTGGTCAAGCTTGCAGAAGAGATTACGGAGGAAATGCAAATGGTGGCCAAACAAAATCAAAACATTATTTACCAGCATACCGGGATTAGCAGCCTGATCATCCTGGACCAAAATCTGGTCAGAAACTGCGTAATCAACATCATCGGTAATGCCATAAAATATTCAGGAGAAAACACTTTCATAGAATTTAACACCGAGATCAGTGAACAATTTTGTCTGATCACCATTAAAGACAACGGAATAGGCATTCCGGAAACCGACCAAAAACATCTGTTTGAGGCATTTTTCCGCGCGCATAACACCGGTAATATCCCAGGAACCGGATTAGGCCTAAATATCGTAGCGCGCTACGCCGGCCTGATGAATGGCCAGATTGAGTTTCAAAGCGACATCAACCAGGGAACCATGTTCACCATTAAATTTCCGAAATCATGAGCAAAAAAGTATTGATCATTGAAGACAACAATGACATCCGTGAAAACGTGGTTGAAATACTGGAACTGGCCGGTTACGCGGTGGCTGACGCCAGCAACGGTAAAACCGGGGTGGAACTTGCCATTAAAAACCCGCCCGACATTATTTTATGCGATATCATGATGCCGGAGCTGGATGGGTACGGGGTTTTATATATGCTGAATAAAAATCCCGAGACCTGTGCTATCCCTTTTATATTCCTGACGGCCAAAGCCGAACGGGTGGACCAGCGAAAAGGGATGGAAATGGGTGCGGATGATTACCTGACCAAACCATTTGATGATATGGACTTATTGAATGCCATTGAAAGCCGGCTGAAGAAACAGGAAATTCAAAGGAATTTTTACAGTAAATCGCTTGACCGCTTGAGCAATCTGATCGGTAAAAACGACGGATTGGCGGAGCTTAAAAAGATCATACAGGAACGAAAAATCAGGACATTTAAAAAGAACCAGGTCATATATTATGATGGAGATAAAGGCAACGGCCTTTACCTGGTCACCAGCGGAAAGGTCAAGACCATCAGACTGGCCGAAGACGGCCGTGAACTGATGACCGGAATTTATGGTACAGATGAATACCTGGGTGCCAATGCGCTTTTAGCTAATGAGCCTTATACGGATACGGCAACCGCCCTTGAAGACAGCACGGTATGTCTTATCCCTAAGGACCAGGTGGAACTGTTGCTTAATCAGTATCCCGAAGTAGCCCGTGAATTTATTAAGTTGCTGGCCAATGACATCAGGTACAAGGAAGACCAGTTGATGCAGCTGGCCTACCATTCAGTCCGAAAAAGAATGGCGGAAGCCCTGTCACGGTTACACCGGCAGCAAAGCAGCGAAAATGAGGGCTTTAAGATCACCCGGGAAGACCTCGCGGCCATGGCGGGAATGGCGACTGAAACCGTAAGCCGGACCCTTTCCGATTTTAAAGACGAAGGGCTTATAGAAAAGAAAGGCAGCCTGATTCTGATCCTCAATCCGGAAAAATTGGCTAAAATGAAAAACTGACACAGGTCAACAATTCACCAGATACTGATACAGCTCATTCCATAGAGGTTATCATACTTCTAGGATCGGCCAAGCAGAAAGCAGTTAGCCGGATTCTTCCGGGAATGCTGATATCCCAATGATCTTTTTTGCACAGCTGATCGTTTGCGTCCGGGTGGAAATCCGCGAATGTTTCCAGGTAACGCTGTTAGAGGAGGAGCATACTACGGCCATAGCTACCGCGGAATTAATACTTTTGTCCTATGCATGGCAAAACGGGTGGCGTACACGGATCATTCTGAAAAATCGGTCAGTACGCCGGTGGTATTCATATAAATCCATGTGGGATCATTATTTTTTTTCTACTTTTTCCGTTGTCATGATAGCTTCCGTGTAAGTGAACAATTCTTTTTTGGTTGTTTTCACTTCTGCAAACAAGGTCTTTAATTCCGCTTCCAGTTTATTATATTTTTCGAGAAAAGCAAAGTCCATTTCCGTTTTTGAGTTTTCAATGAATGGTTTAAGAAAATGAAGAAATTCCGGAATCTTTATTTTAAGGAAATCCAGACGCTGTTCTTGTTCCTGAATTTTTGTTGTAAAGCCTGTCGCTTTGCATGGCATTTCATTTAGCAGGCCCGCTTCCTGGTATTTGCGCAGGATATTTTTAAAAAAACGCATTTCATCCTCCATAAAAGAAATGTCCTGCAACCAGTGCTCGCTTAAAATATACAGTTCCTGCAGTTCGTACTCCAGTTGACTGTCGGTTTGTTTCGTGTTCATAACTTTGATATTTGATAAATTTAAACAGATGATTTGTCTCGAAAAACCAGTAAGGGGATATCGATGTGAGCGGCCATTTTTTTTGTATGGCTGCCTATAAACAGGCTGTTGAAAAAGCCATGTTTACGATGAACCATCGCCAGCATTTCCACTTGGCCATGTTCGTCCTTCAGCCAATCCAGTCCAGTCTCAGTCCAGCTTCCCTTGATCAGCTGACAATCAATTTCAGGATAGCCGGTCTTTTCAGTCAGTTCTTTTACTATTTCGCTCAGGGAATGTTGAAGTTGTGACGTAGCCTGTTTTTTATTATTGACATGTATCAGCAAAACACCGGCATTCAATGGCTTAGCCACCTCTACCAGTTTATGGATGCAGTTCAAATCTTCCTGCAGATTTTCGAAGTCTGTGGCAAATGCTATTTTCCGGATTTTTTTGAAATGGGTTCCAACCGGAACCAGCAATAAAGGGACGTTGCAATTGTCAATCAGTCTTTGGGCATGATTACCTATCAGCCATTGGCCTAAACCTTCATTTTTGTGTGAGCCAAGCACTACTAAACCAGCACCCTGAAGATCACTGACCTGATTAACGACATCGCATACAGTACCCGCCTGGTTTACAAAGCTCACTACAGGTTTAAATCCGTCACCTGTCACTGATTTAACAGCAACCAATTCATCTTTGAGCTTGTTTAATTCCTTTGTACTGTCTTCCATCAACTCTTCAAAAACATCAGGCGGCCAGCCAACAATACCAGTCTGTGGGATTTCTGCCGGAACGATCATGGCATTACAAAGCGTCACATCGGCTCTTAATTGTTTGGCCAGTTCAAATCCATAACGGGCCACCTGTTTCGAGCCGTCTGAAAAATCGGTGGTAATTACTATTGTTTTCATGACTTTACACATCTAATTTATCATGTAAAGCTGCCTAATTGTGTGCAGTATAAAACTGATGGCGGTCATATCTTATGGTGATCTTATGTCGGATAAAACAGTCATATTACTCGGCGGTAGCTGATATTTTCTGAATTAAAATGAGCTTCGGCATTTTTCACAGCGCAATATCACCGCATTTTTGAGCAGCATTGGTTTTGACCGGATCCTTTTTAGCACGATCATAATTATATCAGCACCAGGACTATTTTGACTCTATTATTATATCATCCCATGTTTGGATTTAAGGCTTTCACCTCTCTTAAAAAGATCTTTAACGCAGAAGTTCAGGCAGAAACCGATCAGTATCACCTGACCGGGGCAAACCGATCGCTCCGGGATATCGCAGATTTGCCAGAAGTCCTGCAACAGTGTCTGTCGGCCTCTGGCTTTGCCGGTAAAAAAAATGTGATCTGCTGGAAAATCAATTGGAAGGATGCATTCTTAAAAACAGCCTATCATCAAAGCTGGGCTCCCCTGGTATGTAAACAGGTAAACTTTTTACCTGTACCCGCAAGGATTGTGTATATGCAATCCAGATTAATGGGTATACTTCCGTTTGGTGCACGGGATAAATATCAAAACGGAAAGGGAAGTATGCTGGTCAAGCTGATGAATATTTTCACGCTATCCGATACCCGGGGAAAAGAAATGGATGCGGCAGAACTGGTAACGATCCTGGCAGAAACCATGCTGATTCCGGCCTATGCTTTACAACCCTATATCAGCTGGAGGGAACTGGATCCTTATACCCTGGAAGGGACCATTCATGATCAGGGTGTTACGGCAAGCGGTATATTCTACTTCAATGAACACCATGAGTTGCTTCGCATTGAAACTTCAGACCGTTATTATACAGATCATGAAGGTTTTAAAAAGTATAAATGGATTGCATATGCCGGAGGTTATATAGAAAGAAACGGGCTCAGATTCCCTTCGGAATTCAGGGCAGAGTGGAAAATGCCGAATGAAGACTACTGCTACTTCAAGGGTAAAATCGATGCATTGGAGACCAATATATTTGATTGAGCGATATCAAACACCATTAATAAATGAATTAGTGATTTGAATCATTTATTCTAATGCCAGGTATCATTATATAACCGATTCATTTTACAAATATTTGTAATTGTAAGTAAGCCATTGTTCAAAATGCAGCGTTTACTATTGCCAAAGCGTTACAAGCTCTTCCTCAATTGACCTTTAAATCACCAATAAATAAAACTATGGAAAAGATACTTGTTACCACCGACCAGTCCACCAATTCGAAGGCTGCAATCCGTTTTGCCATTAAACTGGCGAAGCAACGCAAAGCCGAATTGATCATTCTTCACGTATACCACCTGTTAAAACCCTTCAAATGGAGCAAACAAGCCTTTGAAGCGTATGCTGATAACTTTAGAAAAAAAACGGTTGAAGAGCTATCTACATTTATTGCCGAAATCTACAAGGCTATCGAGGAACCTGAAACCGGCCATCAATTGGTACTGGTATCTAATATCGATGTGGTGGATGGGATCATGGATTATGCGAACAGGCATCATTGCGCCTATATATGCATCAGTACCCGTGGTGCGGGCACCCTGACAAAAATATTCGGAACCCATACTGCTAAGCTGATCTCTAGTTCTGCTATACCCGTGCTATGCATTCCAAGTACTTATCATCTCAAAGAATTAAAGCATATTCTTTATGCATCGGACATGACCGATTACGAGCGCGAACTCGATAAAGTGATTGCCTTTGCACGGCCTATCCGTGCGAGTGTGGAGATGATGCATATTTCCTATCCTTATGAATTTGCATTTGATAAAGCGTTTATGGAGGCCATGTTAAAGAAAAAAGCGAATTATACGGTGCATATTCTAAATAGAAAAAGAGATATCACAAATGTTTTGCTGGAAGATATTGACGATGCCATTAAGATCAGTAAACCATCCCTTTTGGTTTTGTTTACCCATCAGTCAAGGTCCATGTTTGAAAAATTGCTTTTTCCTTCCAATGCGGAGAATTACTCCTTTTATGGAAAAATCCCTTTACTTACCTTTAATAAAATGGAAAACAAATAAGCGCTCACCAAATGATAATGAAATATCCCTTAGATCACCCTTTTTCATTATCCATGGAGGAAGTTGTAAATCTTGTTCAAACGAACGAGCATAAAGGCATTCCTCAAAATGAGGCTGCAAAGCGCAGTAAATCCTATGGACTTAATACTTACAAAACTCAAAAGCAAAAAAGCCTGTGGCTGATCATGCTTGTTCAATTCAGGAGCCCAATCGTTTACCTCCTGGTATTGGGGGCGGCCGTTTCACTTTACTTTGAGGATCTGTTGGAGACCATAGCCATTTTGGTTGTTATTGTCATCAATGCGCTGATTGGCTTTTTTATGGAAGTACAAGCACGCAGTTCCATGAACGCGCTCAAAAAAATGGACGTCATACTGGCAAAGGTGATCCGTGATGGTAAAACCAAAT
The DNA here is from genome assembly GCF_056401495.1 of Mucilaginibacter sp. P4_E8. Lineage (NCBI taxonomy): Bacteria > Pseudomonadati > Bacteroidota > Sphingobacteriia > Sphingobacteriales > Sphingobacteriaceae > Mucilaginibacter > Mucilaginibacter sp. P4_E8. The sequence goes on along the minus strand of NZ_JBFUJG010000001.1, from coordinate 171,340 downwards.
CAGTCCCGTCCGAACAACTGGTTCCCGGTGATCTGGTTCCCCTGGAGGCCGGGGATATAATCCCGGCAGATGGCCGTTTAGTAGAAGTGCACCGCTTACAATGTGATGAATCATCACTTACCGGCGAATCGCTTCCATCCGAAAAAAACACAGCAGCATTAACTGAAGATACGGTGGTCGGCGATCAAAACAACATGGTCTTTAAAGGCACGTCCGTGCTCAACGGGAACGGAAAAATGGTGATCACTGGTATTGCAGCACATACGCAATTAGGTATCATTACTGCTTTGGTCGAAAATTCGGCCGATACCGCCACCCCACTGGATAAAAAACTGAATAGATTGAGCCGGAAACTGATCTGGATAACACTGGCCATGACCGCTATTTTCGCGGGAACAGGATTTATTCAGGGTAAGAAAGTATTGATCATCATCGAGACATCCATTGCGCTGGCGGTGGCTGCCATACCTGAGGGTTTACCTATTGTGTCAACGGTTGCTTTATCCTATGGGATGTTGCTGATGGCCAGGCGTAATGCTATCGTAAAGAAATTATCCGCAGTAGAAACGCTGGGGAGTACCGGAGTAATCCTAACAGACAAGACCGGAACCTTAACGGAAAATAAGATCTATGCGGATACATTCGCCTTTCCGGAGGAAAGTATCAACGTACATATAGAAAATAATCTTTTAACATTTCCAAACGGTGTGATTAATGTGAGCGCCGAAAACTTTGAAAAGCTCTTGTTAACTGGTATTTTATGCAATAATGTCGTTATTACAACAGACGAAAAGAGCGGCGGGGAAAAGAAGTTTTCCGGAGATCCGGTGGAAGTTGCGTTAATACAAATAGCCATAGCCGGGGGTTTGGATACAGATGCATTAATCAAACGATATGTACGTATCGGAGAAGTTCCGTTTAGTTCAGAAATCATGATGATGGGTACGTTACACCAAACGCCATCAGGACATTTTGCTGCCGCTAAGGGATCTGTTGAAGGATTGCTGGAGAAATGCAGTAAAATACAAGCTGGTACGCTAATCAAAGCGTTGAATAAAGAATCCCGGAATGCCATACTTTTAAAATCGGAGCAAATGGCAACCACCGGACTGCGGGTATTGGCATTTGCTTACCGGTTGGATGATGCACTCAATGACCACAATTATCTGAATGATATGGTGTATATTGGTATGGCCGGTTTTCTTGATCCACCCAGAACAGATATTAAGGGGGCCATATTTACTTGTAGGAATGCAGGAATTAAAGTGGTGATGATCACCGGTGACCACCCGCAAACAGCATTAAATATAGCCAGGGAAGTAGGTTTAATTGATGCCGGCGACAAAAATGTGATCACCGGCAGGGAGCTGCCAGCAAGTGACTCATTAACAAAAGAATGGAGGGAGCGTATTTTGGCTACGGCTGTTTTTGCACGTGCCTCACCTAAACAAAAACTGGAAATTGCCGATGTTTTTCAAAAGGCCGGGTCTATTGTAGCCATGACAGGCGATGGTGTTAACGATGCACCAGCATTAAAAAAAGCAGATGTTGGTATCGCTATGGGGATCAGAGGAACCCAGGTAGCCAAAGAAACGGCCAGTATTGTTTTGAAAGATGACTCGTTCATTTCAATTGCTGAGGCGGTGGCACATGGCCGGGAAATATTTCAGAACATTCAACGGTTTGTGGTCTACTTGATGTCTTGTAATCTGAGTGAGATATTTATTGTGACCCTCTTGGGCATTATTACCCCCGCGGCTACTTTACTGCCCCTGCAGATCCTGTTCTTAAATATGGTTACAGACATATTCCCGGCACTGGCACTGGGTTTAGGCACGGGCGATAAAACCGTGATGCAGAAACCACCCAGAGATCCTGCAAAAGAAATCATTACCAATAAAGGCTGGATGGTTATTGCCTCCTACTCCGCAGCCATGACCTCGGCAGTAATTATTGCGGTCGTTTATTGTAAAGAGGTGATTCATAGCGATGACCAGGTATGTAATAATGTAGCGTTTATCACGCTCACGTTTGCACAATTATTTCATGTGTTCAATATGTCATCGGATGGGTCCGGTGTTTGGAATAATGAAATTACCAGGAACAGATTTGTATGGATCGCCATTTTCATCTGCAGCGGCCTTACGCTCATGGTTTTTGCAATACCCGGTATGCGTTTGGTTTTAGGGCTATCGGTACTTCCGCTTAAATTATGGGTAGCCGCAATAACAGTGGGTATGTTACCATTGGTCGTTGTCCAGACTTTCAAAGCCATACAGAAAAAATATAATTAAACTTTCATCAGGCTTTTTACCGGCCGCTCATCGCCCAGCAATACCCCCCATTGCTTATAATTTTCGGAGCGGTCAAACACTATTTTTAAAATAGAGAGAACGGGCATGGCCAGGAACATACCCGATATACCTGCCATGGTTCCTGCTATAATAATTCCAAGAATGGAAACAAGCGGATTAATTTTTACCTGTGAGCCTACAATACGTGGCATCAAAATATTATTATCCAGCAACTGCACAAACGTAATAGCTCCTAATACAATCAGTACATCGGCAATACTATCTGATGAAGCAAGGGTTAACAATACGCCTAAAATATTACCAATTAAGGCACCCAGGTAAGGAATAAGGTTCAAAAAAGCAAAAATAATCCCGATCAGTAACGCATTTTGAATACCAAAAAGCCACAATATTCCGCCTAAAAGTATAATGATATAGGTAATTTGTATCAATAAACCAATCAGGTAGTTTTTTACCATTTGCTCTGTTTGCCGGATACCTTCTTCTACATTTTGATACTCGTTTTGTTTAAACCACATCAGCACGAACTTTAAAAAAAGATTCCTGTATAGCATGATCAGGTACATATATATGGGCAACAGTCCTATAAATATGACTATGCTTGTCAAAGACCCTGCTGCACCTTTCAAAACACCGCCCAGGGAGCTGAAAAGTTTTTGGCTTTGTACATTAATGAATTTCAACTGTTCTGCCGGAGAGTACCCAAATGAGTTGCTTATCCATATACTTAAATTATCTAAATGTTTAGCTACAGTCTGTTCTATTTGCGGAAAATCATCTAACAAAGCTCCTACCTGGCTGGAGAACAACCAAATGATCAAGGCCATTACAATAGTTAATAATAATATCGGCAAAAAAACAGCAATGGCTTCAGGCAGTTTTAGCTTTCTGAAAAAACGAAATACAGGCAAGAGCATCAGGCTGAAGAAAAATGCCATTAACAATGGCATTATGATTGTATTTCCGGCCACTACGATAGTTCCTAAAACAAACAGACCAATTAATTCTATAGCACGTTTTACGGTTATCGGCATTTTATTGATCATAGGGTACAGTTAGGTTATACTTTTTGCAATGCGCTTTTTTTCATTACCCAATATAAGCCTTTTTATTTTACTAAATAATTAGTAGCCAGCTGGGTAAGCATACCAGATAAATATTGGCAAGGTTTTTCAGTTGGCTGTTTGTTCAAACCGCCCTGTTTTCTTGCTGATATTGATTTTATAAAGAATGAGCTCAACGTCATTTCCAATATCGCTTTCCCTGGCCGTTATACCATGCGACGGATGGGTGTCAGCTCCCTTAAGAAAAGGGCCGATCTGGTCGATGAGTTGCTGCATTGCCCGTTGTTTTTCTTCCAGCTCCGTTAATTCTTCAAAAACACCCCAGACAATTACACATTCCCAGTTAACCATATCTGTTATATGATCGACCTCAAAACATATTTCCGGGTTTTCCCGCAGCATACCGATCTTCTGACCGTCTGTAGAGTGTGCAAGGATGTACGTGCCATCGTAGACATAATTCACAGGAACAATATAGGTTGTCCCTGTGGCGTGGCAGCCGATCCGGCCAATCACCTGACTTTTTAACAAAGTCTCTATCTGGTTTTCATTTAATTCTCCTAACATGGCGGACTGTTTAATAGTTAACAATCGAATATTCCGATCCGGGGTAGTTTTATCCGTCCGGGTGCAACCGCAGTTGCTGTGCATGAATCAGGAATTCTGTCAGATGAGTAAATTGCCTGTCTTCATATTCCCATTCCAGGATGAATCGGTATCTGCCATCATCACATGGGCCGAGAGTGACTTCAAAATCTTTTTTTCCTTTACTGTCAACCAGTATCTGCTGCGCTGACTGCACATCACCACAAAGGCGCCTCAAACAGGCGCGGCCTTTAACAGGGTGCGAAAAATTAAATTTCAGACTTGGCATATCTCCTCCTTATTTAAACCGAAATGTACTACCAAATTTAGGCGCCACCGATTTCTCAAAAAATGATATCCGGCACAAAATAGCCTGATCTTCTATATTTTTCAGGCGGGCAGACCAGCCTGTTCAGCGGCATGTTTATTTTCCATTTCAGTAGGAGGCTGCACTTTTAACTCACGACGATTTATCAGGAACAACAACTTTGGTCGGCCTTCCTTCATGATCGTAATGGGAACGCGAAGTTCATCCTTTAGCTTGACCCGGAGGGCCTCCTGCGCGCAGGGTTCACCATGTACGAGAAAGACCTCCGCAGGCACCGGTTCAAATCCTTTTATCCAGGTTAGCAATTCGCGCTGGTCGGCATGGGCTGATAAGCCACCGATCTCCAAAATCCGCGCTCGAACCGGATAATATTGTCCATGTATCTTAATTTCCGGGACCTGGTTGAGCAGGGCTCTTCCACGGGTACCTTCAGCCTGATATCCGATCATCAGAACCGTGTTCTTTGCATCCCCGAGGTAATGTTTAAGATACTCCAATACCCTGCCACCGGTGAGCATCCCACTTGCAGCAAGCACGACCTTACTCCCTTTCTGACGGATGATTTTTTCCGTATGGCGGTAATCCGGGTTGATAGTCATCCCGCTGAACATCCGGGCTGTTTCAGCCTCGGGAAGTGTTAGCCAACCCGGGTATTTCAACAAGGTACGGCCGGCCGAAGCCGCCATAGGGCTGTCGAGGAAAACCGGGATACTCTGAGGTATCTCTTTGGTGTTTTTCAGCCGGTATAAAATATGCATCACATCCTGTGCCCGGCCCACAGCAAAGCAGGGAATCAGCAGGTTACCGCGCTGAAAAATCGTATCCTTGACAGCCAGATCAAATGCTTCCGCCGGATCAGCTGCACCATGCACGCGATCCCCGTAAGTGGATTCCATGACCACAAAATCGGCCATGACCGGATGAACAGGCGGGGGAAGCAATTCTGAATGATACCGACCAATATCACCGGAAAACACGATCGTCTTTCCATAACAAGTGATTTCCACAGAACATGCCCCTAAAATATGACCGGATGGAAAAAACTTAAACCAGATCTGCTCATTTAAACGGAAGGCATGTCCGGGTTCTAGCGTGCTAAACTGCTGCAGCGCGATTTCCACGTCCTTTGTCGTATACAACGGTTCGGCCGGCCGGTGCTTGCTGTAACCGTGCCTATTGGCTTTATCAGCATCTTCTTCCTGTAATTTTGCGCTGTCCCGCAGAATGAGCTCCGTCAGGTCACGCGTGGGTTTGCTCATGTAAATTTTACCCTGATAACCATTCCTGATGAATAGCGGAATATAACCGCAATGGTCCAGGTGAGCATGGGTGAGGATCATCACATCGACGGCTGAAGGTTCAACCGGCGGTCTTTCCCAGTTTCGTTCCCGGAGGGACTTAATACCCTGAAATAAGCCACAATCTACCAGGATGTTCAGATCCGGTGTTTGCAGCAGGTGCTTAGAACCTGTAACGGTTTCTGCGGCCCCAAAAGACTGTAAATAAACAGCCTCGTTATGAGGAGTATCATTTTCGTTATTCATGATTAATGGCTTTTAAATGTGATTTATATTTTCCTAAAATTAGCGCACCGGCGAAGCCAAATTATTGACGAACGTCACCATGAAAACTGATTCGGGTCATCGTGATTCGCCAGAGATAAGGGGAAATTTGAACCATAAACATTAAATAAATTATCATATCAACTGATGGAAGATTTTTGGAACACCGACAGGTTCTTTGACAAACCCTTTTTTTCAAGTGAGCCATTACCTGCAGTGAACATCCGGGAAACAAAAGATACTTTTGAGCTGGAAATAGCGGCACCGGGCTTTAAAAAAGGAAGATTTTAAGATCTCTATGGAAAATGGTTTGATGACGATCAGCCCGGAAAACAGTAATGAGCAAAAAGAAGAAAAAGAAAACTATACCCGTAAGGAGTTTTCAAAAACGGCTTTCACCCGTATGTTCAGCCCGCCGGATAACATACAGGACGGTTTGGTTATCAGTTCAAACAACTCGAAATGATACCGGAAAAGTCCCTGTCTGGCGCTTTTCTTCAACCGTAATCTATAACACATGTAAATGATGATCTGCATTATATTTTATGCCCCTTATCATATGCACAAATGACCAGGGTCATTTACCGTGGGAAGCAAAAAATCAAACTTTGTATAGCATAACACTTCAAAACCACCCGAATGAAAACGATATTAGTCCCTACCGATTTCTCCGCGCCTGCAAATAATGCAGCGCGCTATGCCCTGCAACTGGCCAAAAGCATGAAAACAGGGATCAGGCTATGCAGCGCGATTTCAGTGCCTATCGAGGCCCCGATGGCGCCGCAGGTTGTATGGCCGCTGGAAGATTATACTTCTATAAAAAATTCCATAACAGCGCAACTGGAACTGTCTGTAGAAAAGCTCAAGGAACAGGCAGAGATCCCGCCACCAGGCTACCAGCCGGCCATTGGTTACAGCAGCGAGGTTGGCTCGGTAACCGAAGTGATCAGAAATGTGATGGATGAACAGAAAATGTCCCTGGTGGTGATGGGCATGTCGGGTGCAGGCGGTCTCAGTCGGTTTTTCCTGGGCAGCAATAGCAGGGAGCTGATAGAAAAAGCCAATTTCCCAGTTATCCTTATTCCCGCTGATTTTATATACAAGCCTATTAAAAAGATTGCCTTTGCTACCGATTTAAGTAAGGGCGATACTGAGGTAATTCATTCCCTGGCCGGTATGGCGCGTTATTTCAACGCGGAAATCCTGGTTAGTCATGTTACCGATGAAAAATATGAAAGCCCTGAAGAAAAGCAGGCGATAGCTAATTTTCTCAGTGAAGTATCAGACAAAGTCAATTATCCAAAAATCTACTACCGTCATGTCAGGAGTATCGATATAGATCAAGGCCTGAACTGGCTTTATGAACACAGCCAAATCGATATACTGGCCATGGTTCACCGCCCGCATCATTTTCTTTCGAAACTGATCAGGGGCAGTCATACGCAGCGACTGGCTAAGCATATCACTATTCCATTACTGGTATTTCCGCCTGACTGCTGCACGGCTATTTAAAACATACCCAGCACAAACGTTGTTCCTTAAAATAAACTCTAATTGCGTTAAAATGGAAATTCCCGGGTTCATGCAGGCCATGGTATTCGAAAAAGCAGGTCAGCCGCTTATCCTTAAAAGGGTACCGGTACCCAAACCGGCCGATGGACAGGTCCTGCTGAAGATCCTGGCCTGCGGTATCTGCAGAACAGACCTGCATATCCTCGATGGTGAACTTGACCAGCCCAAACTTCCGCTGATCCCTGGTCATGAAATTATTGCAGAGGTAGCCGGATTGGGACAAGGGGTGAAAGCTCCGGCATTGAAAACCATCGTCGGTGTCCCCTGGCTGGGTTATACCTGCGGGCATTGCCGATACTGCAAACAGGGAAAGGAAAACCTGTGTGATTATGCCCTTTTTACTGGCTATACCATTGACGGTGGCTATGCCGAATATGCTGTAGCTGATGCCCGGTACTGTTTCCCTCTCACCACCAACAATTACCATAGTGTTTCAGCTGCACCCCTGCTCTGTGCCGGACTGATCTGCTTTCGCACCTACCGGATGATTGATCCCGCCGCAATAAATATCGGCATTTACGGTTTCGGCGCCGCAGCGCATATTATTATCCAGATTGCCCGGGCGCAAGGAAAAAGAGTTTTTGCCTTTACCCGCAACGGCGATGACGCTGCACAACAATTTGCTATGCAATCGGGAGCCGTCTGGGCCGGCAACAGCACGGAAGCCTCCCCGGAACTACTGGATGCCGCCATGATATTTGCACCCGCCGGTGAGCTGATTCCCATAGCATTAAAACAGGTGGTAAAGGCCGGTCAGGTTATTTGCGGCGGCATTCACATGAGCGAGATCCCTGCCTTTTCCTATGATCTCATTTGGGGAGAAAGAATGATCAAATCAGTAGCTAACCTGACCCGCCAGGATGGTCTGGACTTTTTCGATACACTGAAAACAATTCCTGTTCATACACAGACAACCATATTCCGTCTTTCCCAGGCCAATGAAGCCATTGAGCAATTAAGGAAGGGGCAGATCAGCGGAGCGGCGGTTTTGACGATGGCCTAAACACTGTTTATATGAAGCCGGAGCGGTTAGCTATAGCAAGTCTTTTTGTCATTCAAACTTTTAATTACGGTAACCGATGCCTAAAAAATAAATGATGGAAACTACGCCTATTACCATTCGTCCCGGATCTTCAACCGCAAAAATAGCTGGTATAAGCGGACTGAATGATGTGCAAGTAAACGAAGCCCGACAACGTTTCGGCCTTAACCGGTTGGTTTATAAAAAGAGTAATCGCTTTTTTGATGCGGTCAAAAGCTTGTCCAAAGAGCCTATGGTCCTGCTGCTGCTGGCAACCTCAGGGATTTATTTTATCAGCGGCAATACCGGTGATGGATTTTTTCTGACCGCCGCGATCATACTGGTTTCGGCTATTTCTCTGTATCAGGACTCCCGGAGCCGCAATGCGCTGGAACAGCTCAGGAACTATACACAGGCCGGCTGCAGTGTTATCCGGAACGGCAAAACAGTAAGTATAAGATCCGACGAAGTGGTTGTTGGTGACAGCCTGGTAGTTGAAGAAGGTGCAGCCATTATGGCCGATGCCACTATCATTCAGTCCAATGATTTCTCCGTTAATGAATCCATCCTCACCGGGGAATCACTACCCGTTTATAAAGATCCCGGACAAAGTGACCATTTTATTTATCGGGGCACCACGGTGGCCAGCGGATTAGCCATTGCCACAGTAACAGCCATTGCCCATGAAACCAAGCTGGGAAAAATTGGCAAAAGCCTGGAAGCCATATCCGAAGAGCCTACACCACTTGAATTGCAGATCGGTAGTTTTGTCAAGAAAATGGTGATTGCGGGTGTTGTCATATTCCTGATTGTCTGGGCCATCAATTATTACCGTTCGGCCCTCATTTTGGATAGCCTGCTAAAAGGTCTTACACTGGCAATGAGCATTTTACCGGAAGAGATACCGGTAGCCTTTACCACCTTTATGGCCATCGGCGCCTGGCGGCTGATGAAAATGGGGATCGTGGTCAAACAAATGAAAACAGTGGAGACCCTCGGCAGCGCTACAGTAATCTGCACAGACAAAACGGGAACGATCACCGAGAACAGGATGAGCCTGGCCGGTGCATTCGCTTTGCGATCAAATCGAATTGCTGATGATGCAGCGCTGTTTGATCCCAATGAACAGGAACTCATCAGGATGGCCATGTGGGCCAGTGAGCCCGTACCATTTGACCCGATGGAGGTTGCCCTGCACCATACTTATTCGCAAATATTTGCGGCTGATGAAAGGCCGCTTTATCATATGATCCATGAATACCCACTGGGCGGCAAGCCGCCCATGATGACCCATATTTTCGCTGATGGTTCGGGGCATCGGATTATTGCCGCCAAAGGGGCTCCGGAAGCCATCATGCGTTTATGTGTACTGAGCGAAGAGGAGCACCGGCATACGATGACTGCGATTGCAACACTAACCGATGATGGTTACCGGGTTTTAGGCGTTGGGGAAGCCATTTTCGGAGACGATGAATTCCCTGCCAGTCAGCAGGAATTCAAATTCACATTTAAGGGGATCGTGGCTTTTTACGATCCACCCAAAGCAAATATTACAGATGTACTGAAAGTATTCTACAAAGCAGGTTTAGCGGTTAAGATCATTACCGGCGACAATGCGGCGACAACCACCTCCATTGCCCGGCAAATCGGGTTCAGGGGATATGATAAATGTATAGACGGCGCAGCATTAATGACACAAAGCGATGAGGAGTTACAGGAAACTGTTCTCCAAATCAATGTATTTACACGAATGTTCCCGGAGGCTAAGCTGAGGGTGGTTCAAGCCCTGAAAACTGATAACCAGATTGTGGCCATGACCGGGGATGGGGTAAATGACGGGCCCGCATTAAAAGCCGCACATATTGGCATTGCGATGGGCAAAAAAGGAACAGAGATAGCCAAACAAGCTGCCTCTCTCGTACTTGCCGATGATGACCTGTCAAAAATGACAGATGCGGTAGCCATGGGCAGAAGGATATACGCCAATCTTAAAAAGGCCATTCAGTATATCATTTCCATCCACATTCCTATTATCCTCACGGTTTTTATTCCACTGATCCTCGGCTGGGTCTATCCCAATATTTTTTCACCCGTACATATCATTTTTCTCGAACTGATCATGGGACCCACCTGTTCTATTGTGTATGAAAATGAACCTATGGAAAAGAATAGCATGCTGCAAAAGCCCCGGGCATTTACCCAAACCTTTTTTAACGGAAAAGAGCTTATAACAAGTGTCATTCAGGGATTGGTTATCACCGCCGGGACTTTAAGTACCTACTGGATTGCCGTGTACCAACACGCCAATGAACCCGTTACCCGTACGATGGTATTCGGCACACTGATCGCTGCCAATATCCTGCTGACTTTGGTAAACCGTTCCTTTTATTATTCCTTATTAACCACCATTAAATACAGGAATAACCTGGTACCTGTTGTGCTCGGGATCACTATAATTGTTTCCGGACTATTATTTTATATCCATCCCTTGGCAACGTTTTTTGGATTTGAACCTTTAAGTTTTATTCAACTATCCATCAGTTCGGGCGTGGGTATACTATCGGTGATCTGGGTTGAACTTTTAAAACCAGGAAAAAGATCTGTTTTGAGCTAAAATAAGCTTTCCAATCCAAAAATCTCCGCAGACCACGCAATGTCAGGAAACCAACCACTTATAAATGATTAAAATCAATACCATGTGTGACCGATCACCGGTTTTCAATCTAAGCCTTAAACTATATTTGTATTACCCGATGGATGGAATTTATTCCTGTTTCGGTAGAGAAGCAGGACACTTCGTCTTTATTAACTGAGGCCCTGCCATATCACGGAACCGGAGATCCCGGTTCCGCTTTTTTTTAATTTTTCCACCGTCGCCAGAATAGAACATATCCGCGTTTTGTGTCCCGCTCATTTTTCGTTGGTACTGTTCCCAACAACCGTTCCCGAAAAGTTTATAGCGCTTAAAAGGATGCTGCCTATCAACTCCTGACCTGATGATTATCATTATTTACAGCGGTGCAAAGCAGGATATTTACAGTAATAAATATTCATCGTCATGGAAACGCAGGGTACAAGACAGACATGGTCAGGGAACAAACTTTACAGAACCTTAAGGCTGCTGGCTTATCTGATTATTTCGATATTTCCGATCAGTTTGCGGGCGACAACCTTAAATCTATATTGTCGGCGCCTTTCTGCTTACGTTGATACGCCAATAGCTGAATCACTAAAAAGTCAGCTGACAAGCCATAAAAATGATTTATATTATCCCAAATCAGTCGCACGCTTTTATCAGCAAAATGGTTACCGGCTTTTATGGCTAGCCCCCGGCAGTATCAGGACACCAGCTACGGAGGCGATGCTGATGCTGGATTGTGTATTCCCGTTCGGCCTTGCATACGAGGACTACCATCCTGACGAACTGTTAGCCGACAAATTATATTACTTCAGCACACATTTCGATCAAACTGGAAATGACCGGAAATCCAGCTTTGATATCCTGCTGACAGATGCCTTGCTGTATATGATCAACAACTTGCATTACGGTAAGCTTAACCCGGATTTTCCGGCCTCTTACCTGGATACTGCAAGCGCAAATGAATTTATTGCGTCGCAGTTGCTGCGGAGTGCAATACAGGGTAAAGGCTTTAAAGAAATTTTGGAGACAGCCCAGCCGGTATCAGGCGCCTATCAGGATTTAAAGCATCAGCTTGAGTTGTTAAGTGGCGCTATGTTTAACCCTTAAAAAAGCAGGCTACCTGATCAAAGCGGTATACAATCATACCTCATTACCAATCCGTATTTTCCGTATCTGGCGCTATCTTCATAGGCAGTATTATAGCAGGCACATAACCTGTTTCATTGTTCATCGGACTGCTCCGTTTCCTAATCAAACTTTTTCGTTGGAGACACGGAGCGCATGATGAAGATACCAGGCAAATTCGTCATCTTCGGATGCGCTCAGCATCGTTTCGCTAAGGTTATGCTGCCAGTTCGCAAGTGCCTCGTCTGCCGTACAACCAAAGCCGAAGACTCCTTTCTGCGGATCAGGGCCTAACAGGCAACAGTAGGCATCCCCTTTCCGGAAAACAACCGGCCTCAATTCCCGCATTTCCATCGACAGGTTGTCCGCATCAAAATTTACCGCAACCTTCTTATCCTCATCAATTTCCATCTGTTTCATAACGAAATTTTAAGGTTATAAAAGGATAACAGCGCACCGGTGTTTATTGTTTTTGATCAGCCGTGCCTTTCGTTAAACAGTCAATCATGCAAGTTCATTTCACGCTCCGGGGCCAAAGAGCTATGTAATAATAGGTAACAAGGCGAGCCTTCTGAAGGCGTCGGGCGATGTTTCGGATAATAATCGTTCCCGTATGAGTTCAGCGCAGGTTTCAGCGCTAGCTGAGGAAGTATCAACTATCAAGTCATAAATGCCGGGTACATGCACCTGCTCCCAGAGCAGCACCTGTGGTGGGACAGGTGTTTCCACTGTGCCCGTCACGTAATTTCTCGTGGAGTCCTGGCCAGGTTTGTTTCTTCGTCTCATAATTTCTTCAACAGCGCATTTAACCCCCACGAAAAAAACGTCATGATCAGCTAATATTCCCGCACAACCGGGCAGAATATGTAACGGCCTACTATAGTTATCATGGTGACAAACATCCGCGATAACATTTAAGCCACGCTTACTGTGTATGGCGATCGACTCATACAGCGCAGCATAAGAATCTGAGACAAAAGACTCCAACTCCGGCTGCTCACCTCCGGGCCTTAACCCTAATCCGGGTTGTAAACCGGGCGGGGTAATATGATCGACATACATATCTACGCCTATATTCAGCCAAATACCATCAAAGGTATTTTGCACGACTTTTACAATACTCGATTTACCTGACCTTGGCGCTCCATTTAAAATAATTATCTTACCAAATTCCATTTAATGAAATGTATTAAAAGTGGCAAAAATACAAAATGATTTCCCTCATTCATTTTTACCAATAAGCAAACCTCATTCCTAAAGTATGGAACTACCTACGCAAAAGAATGTTTGTTTTATTGTAGCAAGACCGCATAGGTTGCTTTCACCTTGTGCTTTAAAAGTGGGTTCGTTCCGGACTTCGCCTGCCCAGGTGGCCACATCAACTAAGGATTGCGTTCCCAACAGTTCTTGGATCTGGGCTTTGGCTTGCGGGGTTAATTGGTTTTCAGCAACAGTAGCTACTGCCTGATGACCTTTACCCCCCAGGGAACCAGGATAAAGGTTTTCGCCGTCGGAGCATTGCCGGTCAACAGGCTTTTTCCTACTTCAAGAGTTTTTTTTCTCCCGCTTTAAAAAAAATCAAAAAGAGAATCACAATATGTAAACCACTCACGGCGTTTCCATACCTTAAAAACAAATTACAACATGGAAAAATTCAATGCACTTAAAGAGCTGGTAGAGACAGCGGAAAATGATGCCCAAAGCTTTTTCAACAAAGGCAATAAGGCAGCTGGAACGCGGCTGAGAAACACGATGCAGCAATTAAAAAACACGGCAACCGACATCCGTAAAGAAGTAACAGAGAAAAAGAACGAAGTAAAATAAACAAGAAAAAACTGTTTTGGGAAAGCCCTGGCCAGCTAATGGCCGGGGCTTTATGCTTTACCTTTTTTAAGCGGCCAGATGAACAAGTCCTAAATTCAAACAGGCACGGCCGTAGTAAGCATGAGTTAACTCAACCAGGATGTCCCCGGATGATTTTAAAGCACTAGGCTACACCCAGAAAACGGAAGCTGTTTAGCCCGGTGCCGAATGAATTCATTATTACTCAGCTGTGACTTGCGCGCAACACCAGGACGCTTACATTTGCTGTTAAATATTGAGCATTTGATGAAGAAAATAGGATTTTTATCATTCGGGCATTGGTCTGACCATCCCGCCTATCAAGCCCATACCGCAGGCGATACCCTGCTGCAGTCCATTGATCTGGCGGTTGCCGCAGAAGAAATTGGGTTGGACGGCGCCTATTTCCGGGTCCATCATTTTGCGCGCCAATTGGCGTCGCCATTTCCGCTGCTTTCGGCTATTGGGGCCAAAACCAGCAAAATAGAGATCGGGACCGGCGTGATCGATATGCGTTATGAAAACCCCATGTATATGGTGGAAGATGCCGGTGCTGCTGACCTGATCGCCAGTGGGCGCTTACAATTGGGCATCAGCCGGGGCTCGCCCGAGCAGGTCATCGAAGGATGGCGCTATTTCGGTTATGAACCTGCCGAAGGAGAAACCGATGCAGAGATGGGACGCAGGAAGGCTTTGGAATTTTTGGATAAATTACAGGGTGCCGGATTTGCACAGCCCAACCCGTACCCCATGTTCCCTAATCCGCCAGGGTTGTTACGCCTGGAGCCGCATTCGGACGGACTGCGGGAACGTATCTGGTGGGGAGCTGCTTCTAATGCAACGGCGGTTTGGGCAGCAGCGAACGGCATGCACCTGCAAAGTTCTACCCTAAAATTTGACGAAAGCGGTAAACCTTTCCATATCCAGCAGGCGGAACAGATCAGGTTATATAAAGACGCCTGGAAAAAAGCCGGGCACCAGCGCCAGCCAAGGGTTTCGGTAAGCCGCTCCATTTTTGCACTGGTAACGGAACAAGACAGACAATACTTTGGACAGCAAGGAAAAGGGGCAGACAGCTTTGGTTACATCGAAGCTGATCAACGGGCGGTCTTCGGAAAGACTTATGCCGCCGAACCCGGGCAGCTTATCAAAGAATTGGCCCGGGACGAAGCGATACAGGAAGCAGATACGCTGCTCCTGACCATACCGAACACGTTGGGCGTTGATTACAATGTCCATGTACTATCTGCTATTCTGCGGCATGTTGCCCCTGCATTGGGCTGGCGATAAATAAGCCGGTCACCATAAATCCCTATACCATCGGGCCCTTTTTGACTTGATGTTATCCAAATAGCCTATTTTTGTAATAGGGAATTAATATTAAACCATCATTATGGCAACTACAGCGAATGATCATATGGACTGGAACGAAGTGATCAAACAGGCATTTTTTGATTCCTGGGCAAATAACTCGGCGGTAGACGTTACCAATTATGCATATAAGATCAGTAATCATTTTAACCTGGATTTGATCACCAAGAAGCTTCAGATCACCATCATGGCTTCCAAAGACAAGGCAAGTGAAATTAAATACCATACCAACAGGCTACAACTATTGGTGAATGCTTTTGTTTTAGCACTCCTTGCTATTTCCGATGATGGCAAAATGTTAACCGCACATAATATCGAATTAGCTAAACATACTTTGCAGGATAAAGAGAAGTGCAGCTATGAATAATAAGGTAGTTGTTGCTAATTTTCACCTGTCATTTTGCAGCAAATGGGCTAAGCGCCTGTCTCCATATAGCAATTGCACCGGCCATTTCCGTTTCGTCTAAAGAACAGTAACCGATGCGTATGAAGTCGTGTGGCATCGAAATATCAGGTTGAAAAAAATAATTACTGCCATCGCTGATGTATAGCCCCAGCTTTCCTGCATGCAGGGCAACCGTTCCGGCATTGATGTGCTTTTTGTAGGCTGCCCAGATAGCCAGTCCTCCGTTCGGTCGGTCAAACGTTAAATATTCTTTCAACTGCTCCCGAAGCAGCCGGCAGGTATTCTCTAACCGCTCCTAATAAATCTTGCGTGACTTTTTGAGATGCCGGGAAATTTCACCCGTACTCAAAAGCTCGGCGATTGCCTTTTCCGGTAGCCGTTCACCCTGCCGGTCCTTTCCATTCTGATAGGAGTATTCCCGCAAGACACCTGAATTCAGAAAAGCTATAAAATTACAAACCTGCCCTTCCTCTAATAACAGGTCCTTCTTCTTTAGTTTTTTGAACTGCACGATCTTCGTAAAAGCCTCCCATTCTTCCACATCAGGCTGAACTATCGTTCTTATAAATGCCTCTATTTTTATCAGGGATTGAGGATCGGTCATGTGATTATTAAGTTTACTTACTCCATTCGGTTTGACAACAACGTGCCTTTTAGTTTTGGCCGTCGAAGTTTCTACCTAATTTAGATATAAAAAACTTAATTAATACAACCATGAAACGGGTCAGATGGCCATTAAACCACCCAACCCGCCAACGAATATACCTGCTTGCTTATTTTTCAGGCTACATGCAAAGAATTCAAAAGCGTTTTCACTATGCCGGTTATACGCTTTTCTATTTCGGTACTTTTGGAACGTATTCTTTAACGCTCGTTTTTATCGTTCCCAGATAGCTAATGGAACTTTCTACCTGATCCCCGGGCTTGAGATAGCGCGGATTTGTCATTTCTTTTTTCAGGTATTGCTGCAAAATATAGGGGTGCATTTTCGCGCTGAAAAATCCACCCGTGAATACGTATTTGGTAACCGTACCAAAAATGAAGCCTTTCGTTGGCGCATTAAACACAACTCCTGCCAGCGTTCCGGTGATGACAATGCTGTTTGCCGGGATGCAATTGCCTTCGAATAAGTTAATCATTTTATCCTGATAAAAACTTTTCTTTTGGCCCCTTACCGATAGCGATCGTTCAATGACCTTATCGATATGCCAAACCATGTCTTTCGCACGCCCGTTTTGGCGTAATTCTCCATTGACTGAAAGTTTCAGGTGTAATTCTTTGACAACCGTAATTCATTGATGTTTATCAATATCGAAGGTTCTGCAGTAAATCGCAAGAATGGAACCCGTAACGCGTTTATCTCCATAAATACCGCACTTATGTACTTTATCTTTTAACTCTATAATAGTTTTTGTTGCTTTGGTATGTAAATAACAGACAATCAAAATTGAAAAAAAGCACCACCCTATCGCTTTACTGGAAATGCCAGCTCATTGGCTGGTCTGTTGCCGCACTTTACTGGGGGTATGCGGGTTATAGCCCGCGAGGATTCAACTGGGCGCTGGGCGTGCTACAGTTTAGCACCGATGTATGTCTTTACATATTCGTCACGCATCTTTACCGCAATTTCGCGCTAAGCAGGGGCTGGCAAAACCTGGGCTTAAATAAATTGCTGCCCAGGCTGGTACCGGCCATTTTGGTATTAGGCACTGTTTACCTTTTGGTAACGGTGGTAAAAATTTACTATATCAGGTTATGGCTGCAGCCCAATCTTTCAAAACCTTTTGGGGAGTTTTTTGATTTTTACCGGGACGGCATTTTAGTGGCCGGTATCAGGCTGATGTCTATCTGGCTGCTGGCTTATCACCTGTACCATTATGCGCAGCGCGAGATCAGCATTGCTCAAGAAAATGCCCGGCTGGCACTTATTACACGCGATGCGCAGCTGAACAATTTATCAGCGCAGCTTAACCCCCATTTCCTGTTCAATTCGCTTAATAATATCAAAGCTTTAATTAGTGATGACCCCAAGTCGGCACGCCGGGCGGTGGATCTGCTGTCGGAATTATTGCGAAACTCGCTTTACCACGGCGATAAGCAACTGATTACGGTAAAAGAAGAACTCGGCCTGGCCGGCGATTACCTGGAGCTGGAAAAGCTCCGTTTTGAAGAGCGTTTACAATATCATATCGAAGTTGACGATACTTTACTGAACATTGCCCTCCCCCGCCTGAGTATTCAAACCCTCACCGAAAATGCCGTTAAACATGGTATCGGCAAGCAAAAAAACGGCGGATTGATCCGTATAGTTATTCTGAAAGCTAATGGTTATCTAAACATCAGTGTGAGTAATCCGGGTACACTTACGCCAGCCAGAGAACTCCAGGGACTGGGGTTGAAAAACCTGAATGAACGCCTGCAACTTCATTATCAAAACGAAGCCGCTTTTGATATGAATGAGACAGGAGGAACGGTATCGGCGACCATTAAAATACCGGCAGCATGAAAAAGATAAGGGCAATGATCATTGATGACGAGCGCGCCGCACGCAACGAGGTAAAGCGCCTGCTTGCTCATTACCCCGATTTTGAACTGGCAGGTGAGGCATCGAATGCGGATGACGCCATGGAGATGATTGCATCGCTGAAACCGGATGTACTGTTTTTAGATATCCAAATGCCTGAAAGATCGGGTTTTGAGCTGCTCGAATCGGTAGACCGGGTACCTCTCGTGATATTTACCACCGCCTACGATCAGTATGCCATTAAGGCCTTCGAGGTGAGCGCGCTTGATTATCTACTGAAACCCATCCGCGAAGAACGTTTTGAAAAAGCGATAGCACAAACAAGGGAGAGACTGGGTAAAACGGATACCGGCGGGCAAATATTTGTGAAGGACAGGCAGCAGTACCATTTTATTCAATGGAATTCCGTACACCTTATTGAATCGATGGATAATTATGCCCGGATATTTTACGGCGATAAAAACGTATTCCTGAAAAGCTCGCTCAACCAATTAGCGGGCCGGCTGAATGGCGAGCTCTTCTTCAGGATAAACCGTGCACAGATCGTCAACCGGCAATTCATCAGGGAAATTGGGGCCAACACCGGCAACCGTTTAAAAATAACACTTCATACAGGCACCAAACTGGAGGTTTCCGAACGGCAATCGGTAAAATTCAAGCTTTGGGCCGCAGGTAAATAAACATAACAAATACACATTAACGCCATTAAAATGATGAGAAAAATATTCTCCCTCCTACTGCTATGCCTTGCTTTTTATAATATGGTACCAGCACAAAACCGACCGCATAAGGGGCAATATATCTGCGATAGTATACTCCTTAAAACCCGCGACGGCGCATTTGTTACCATAATGACGGCCCGCAAAAAAGGCGTAACAGTGAAGTTGCCCACTATTCTCCAGTTCACCATATACGCCCGCCGCAGCGATACCCTAAAGATACAGGAGGCTGCCGGTAAAGGTTACGTTGGTGTAATGGCCTACACCCGGGGTAAGTGGAACAGCCCCGGCGAAGTATTGGCTTACGAAACAGATGGCCGCGATGCCTACGACGTGATAGACTGGATAAGCAAACAACCCTGGAGCGATGGCAGAGTGGGTATGTACGGCGGCAGTTACAACGGCTTTACCCAATGGGCAGCAACCAAAAAACTGCACCCGGCGCTTAAAACCATTGTGCCATCGGCCGCGGTGGCGCCCGGGCTGGATGTACCTATGACCAACAACGTGCAAATGAGCTTTGTGTTCCCCTGGACGTATTATACCGGCAACAATAAATTCCTCGACCAAAAAGATTACGGTAGCCCGCAATGGGGCGACCTATACTGGAAATGGTACAACGAGGGCTATGCTTACCGCTCGCTCGACAGTTTAACCGGCCGGGGCGCTAACGCCATGTTTCAGCGTTGGGTAGCGCACCCCACCTACGATAAATACTGGCAGGATATGATCCCCTATAAAAAGGAGTTCGCCAATATCAATATTCCGGTTCTCACGACCACAGGCTACTACGATGGCGGTCAGATAGGCGGAATGTACTATTACCGCGAACTGATGAAGCATAACCCCAAAGCAGATCAGTACGTGCTGATAGGCCCTTACGGCCACTTTGGATCACAGGGGTACCCCGATTCGGTTTATAACGGCTATCGAATTGACAGTGTTGCACGGATCAATATCCATGAGGTTATCTACCAATGGTTTGACTATGTGTTTAAAAACAGGCCGAAACCGGCGATACTGCAAAACAGGTTTAACTTTGAGGTGATGGGGGACAATGAGTGGCGGCACGTACCTTCGCTAAAACAAATGAGTACCGATACCCTGAAATTCTATCTCGATAGTCCCCACCTTTCCCCGCTTAAGCCACTAAGAAAGGCTGCGCCGTCACAAAAGATAGACTTTGCCAACCGTGATGGTTTGAGCAGTTATTATTACGAAAACCAAATCATTTACGATAGTCTGAATACCAGCGGAATGGTTTTCACCAGCGCACCATTAACCAATCCATTAACCATCAGCGGGGCTTTCTCAGGTCTGCTGAAAACCATCATCAATAAAAAAGATATGGATTACCATGTATTACTGTTTGAGCAGATGCCCGATGGGAAATATTTTTTCCTGTCGTATTTTATGGGCAGGGCCAGCTATGCAACGAGTACCGAGAAACGCAGCCTGCTTACGCCCGGGCAAATGGAAAGCATCCCTTTCAGCAATACCTATATCACCAGCAGGCGCTTAGGCAAAGGCAGTAAAATTGTAATAGTGCTTAACATTAACAAAAGCCCTTTTGAGCAGATCAATTACGGCACCGGTAAAAATGTGAGCGATGAAAGCATAAAAGACGCCAAAACGCCTTTAGCAATAAAGTGGTTTAATGATAGCTATATTAATATACCGGTGCTGCGATAACAATAAGTTAAAGTATTATATCACCTGTCTGTCCAGTTGTTCCATTTCTACGGCAATAATGATGCTCAATGAAAATTCCGCCCTTTATGAAACGCCCCCTCGGCCGATATTGCCGGTGAAGTGGAACGCCCGTCATAATTGAGCGGTTTGGTTGTTTCATCGCCCCGCGCCAGTGTCTGCGGCATATCAACCGGCGTTTCCGTCAAACTCCGCAGCAAGGTCGTCAGGTTAAAGCAGCGATAGACCACCAAATGCGTTACCCCATTGGCAATTTGCAATTTTCCCGCCACCATCAGCAACCGCGACTGCACGATTTCCTTGCGGTATTTATCAAAGAGCGATTGCCAGACCACCAGGTTAGCCGAACCCGTTTCATCCTCTAATGTCATGAACAATACGCCTTTGGCCGTTCCAGGCCGTTGCCGCACCGTGATCAAACCCGCAATACAGACCATATCGCCATCTTTTTTATACAACAAATCGCTCACCCGCACATTGCGCAACCGTGTCAATTGCGGACGGACCAAGTCAATAGGATGGTCTTTCAGCGAAAGCCCCGTCGAAATATAATCCTGCACCACATGCTCGCCGCGCGTCATTGCCGGCAATTCCACCGGCAACTCTAAAACCGTTTCCGATAATTGCCCGTCAAAAAGCCCGACTGGCCTATCCGCCAAAGCCGAAACCTCCCACAAAGCCATTCGCCGGTCGGTACCCAAAGAACGGAACGCATCCGCGTCCGCCAGTTTTTCCAGCGCCGCTTCCGGCACCCCCGCCGCCCTTAGTTGGTCAATATGCCGGTAACCGTCCTCCCGCATAGCTACTAACTGCACCATATCGTCCTCCCTTAAGCCTTTGACCTGGCGGAAACCTAAACGCACGGTATAAAACTTCCCGCCTTTTTGTTCCAGCGTATTGTCCCATTCCGAATAGTTTACATCCACGGGTAAGACCTGTACCCCGTGTTCGCGTGCATCCCGCACAATCTGCGCCGGCTGGTAAAAACCCATCGGCTGGCTG
The DNA here is from genome assembly GCF_056401495.1 of Mucilaginibacter sp. P4_E8. Classification (NCBI taxonomy): domain Bacteria; kingdom Pseudomonadati; phylum Bacteroidota; class Sphingobacteriia; order Sphingobacteriales; family Sphingobacteriaceae; genus Mucilaginibacter; species Mucilaginibacter sp. P4_E8. Next base: position 149,553 of record NZ_JBFUJG010000001.1, on the reverse strand, counting down.
TTCAGCAGCGCCGCGCAAAACACATCCGGGTAATGACATTTCAGCCAGGAAGAAATATAAACCAATAAGGCAAACGAAGCCGCGTGGCTCTCCGGGAAACCATAACCCTCGAAACCCTGCAACTGCTTGAACACCCGCCTGGAGAAATCTTCTTCATAACCACGGGCCACCATCCCCTCCACCATTTTCTTTTCGTAGAGGTGCAGCTTACCGTTCGCCTTGAACGAGGCCATACTGCGCCGTAACTGGTCGGCTTCCGCCGGGGTAAAACCTGCCGCCACAATCGCGATCTCCATCGCCTGCTCCTGAAAAAGCGGAACCCCTAATGTCCGGCCCAATATCTCTTCCAGTTCTTTAGACGGGTAAACCACCGGTTCCTCGCCATTACGACGCCGTAGGTACGGGTGCACCATATCGCCTTGGATAGGCCCAGGCCGTACAATCGCCACTTCGATCACCAGGTCATAAAAACAGCGGGGCTTTAAACGCGGCAGCATGGACATTTGCGCCCGGCTCTCGATCTGGAACACCCCGATGGTGTCGGCTTTACAGATCATATCATAAACCAGCGGATCATCCTGCGGCACATTGGCTAAAGTCAGCTGGATACCGTAATGCGCTAACACCAGATCAAAAGCCTTACGGATCATGGTCAGCATCCCCAAACCCAGCACATCGATTTTCAGGATGCCCAAATCTTCCAGGTCATCCTTGTTCCATTCCACCTGCGTGCGGTTTTCCATCCGCGCATTCAGCACCGGGCAGAAGTCGGATAGTTTACCTTCCGTGATCACGAACCCGCCTGTGTGCTGGCCCAACTGCCGCGGGAAACCCATCAGTTCGCAGGTTAGCTGCAACACCTTCAGGATCAGCGGGTCTTTAGGGTTCAACCCCTGGTCGCGCAATCGTTTCTCATCAAAACCTTCTTCCCAAAAATCCCAAATGGTCGCGCCGATCCGTTTGATCGTATCTTCCGAAAGCCCCATCGCTTTACCTACGTCCCGGATCGCGCCCTTATGCCGTTCCTGCGTCACCGTCGCTACAATTCCCGCCCGGTCGCGCCCGTAATCCTCATAAATAAACTGGATGATCTCCTCCCGCCGCTCATGCTCGTAATCCACGTCGATGTCCGGCCATTCGTCCCGCGCCTCCGACATAAAACGCGAAAACAATAACCTGGATTTGGCCGGGTTCACCGCCGTAATGCCCAAACAAAAACAAACCGTGGAGTTCGCTGCCGAACCGCGCCCCTGGTGCAGGATACCCAAGTCCTCCGCCTTTTGCGTTTTTTTATACACCCGCAAAAAATACCAGGCCAGGTTGCGCCGTTCGATGAAAGCCAGCTCAAATTCGATCTGCTGACGGTGCTTTTCCGGTACCGGGTCGCCCAGACAGGCTTTCGCCCGTTCCCAGGTCAGTTTCACCAAACGCTGCTGCCGCGTCAGACCGTCGACCAATTGCTCTTCCGGTTCCAGGTATTTGAGTTCATCTAAGGAAAAACGGCAGGCATCTGCAATAACAGTCGCATTAGCTAAGGCACCAGGATACCCACGGAACAGCCGTGCTACTTCATCCAATGGCTTTAAAAACCGCTCCGCATTGGGGTGCAGGTGAAAGCCTGCCGTATGGATCGTACACTTTTCCCTTATACAAGTCAATACATCCTGCAATTCCCGCCGCTCTGCGATATGGTAATGCACATCCCCGGTAGCTACCAACGGCACACCCGTTTCCGCCAACCGGAACAGCCGCTTGGCATCCTGCCCCTGATAGTTAAAAGAGGCCGCCAAATAAAGCGAACGCCCGAAAGCCCGCCGGTATTCCGACAAATCACCCAAAAAACCGGCATCCAGTTCAAAGCGACTGTTCAACTTATCCGGCGGCACCGCAACAAATAAAATCCCTTCGCTATGCGCGTAAACATCCGCCTTGTACAATTCGCATTTGCCCTTTTCCGTCCGCAAATTGCCCAAAGTTAGTAGCGCTGATAAACGGCCATAAGCAGCAATATCCGTTGGATAGGCCAGCAAACTTGCCCCATCAACCAAGTCCAGCCGGCAGGCAGTTATAAAACGGATACCCGCAGCCTTAGCTGCCATATGCGCCCGCACGATCCCCGCCAGGGAGTTCCTGTCCGTAATAGCGATAGCCGAATAACCCAAAGCCGCCGCCTGCTCCGCCAGTTCATGCGGGTGCGAGCCCCCGCGGAGAAAGCTGAAATTAGAGGTCACCTGTAATTCGCTATATTTCATCTATAACAAGATAAATAATTACTAACAAATTTAGCAAATCTAAACATATTTACAATTTTAACCCATTGATGATATTAAGTTTGTCGGTTGGAGCACAGGCGGGCGCACAAAACGGCCTTTACGATATTGTAAAGGTCGTTTTTCTATTTTGGCCATTTTTTCAATCTGCGTTTAGAGCGTATAAAGGCACTTTTTGGTTCGAGCACAATTGGCTTAACTGCGAGTGCTCAAAACCCAATTGATAAGCAATTTCCGCTACTGAAAGCGAACAGGTCGATAAATATCTTTGGGCTTTCCCAATCAACTTTTCGTGATTATGCTGCCTATTTAGTTTTAACATTAAAGACTTGATTTTTTTTTACGCAAGTTAACTCCATAGTTGACTGGCCCCTTTAAAATGTGTTAACTGGTACCTGAGACTTAAATATGCCAGAGTTAACTTTGGTTTTAAACTCAAAATCAAATGAAGCATATCGCGGGAGCAGGCCAGTTTTTATTACGATTAGCTATCGCAGTTAGCTTTTTAATGGCTGTAATGGACAGATTAGGTTTATTGGGCCCACCCGATTCCGGCGTAGCATGGGGTGACTGGAAGCATTTCGTTGATTATACCCATACGCTTATTCCTTTTGCAAATCGGCCAATAGCCAATGTGATGGGCATTGTGGCCACAATTACTGAATTTGTATTTGGGATACTCCTTATCGTAGGCTACAGAATCAAAGAAGCTGCATTAGGTACAGGTATCCTTACCCTAAGCTTCGGTCTTTGCATGGCCATATTTGTGAGCATAAGTGCTCCGATCAGTTATCCTGTTTTTGTTTTTACAGGGGGAGCGCTAGTGCTTTCTGGCCTCGATCATCATGAGTGGAGTATTGATAACTATATCAAAAAAAGATCTTTATAACTCAATTATATTTATAAAAATTAGAACTAATTATGGAATGCAGGAAGGCGATCACTAAAGCTGATATTGAATTTTGTAAAGAAGCGATCCTCGAATTTCGACCAAATCTCGATCCGGAAACAGTAGTTGATCAGGTTTTTCAGATGATCAACCAGGAAGGATTTGAATTGGTTTTCTTACCGAATGCGGATAATACGAAAGCCGGTGCATTTATAGGTTACCGAAAGTTAAACATGCTTCGTACGGGGCCTATGATCTATGTTGATGACCTGTTTACATTTCCTGAATGCAGAAATCAGGGCTTTGCCGGTACTTTGTTAGATTATGTTACCCACCATGCTACGGATGAAGGAATACAAAGCATTCATTTGGATAGCGGTTACACGCTGCACCCGGCGCACAGATTATATCTGAATAAGGGTTACTATTTGGCGTGTAACCATTTTGCCAAAGCCATTAACTAATTTAAACCGATATCAATACCCATAAGTATTGATATCGGTTTAGAAACTTTGAGCTCATATTTATTAAGCTACGATCCTGCCAATTGCAGCCATTTTGGCTACAGCTGCACATACAATTCTACCCAAATGAAAAAAGGACGCATGGAAGCTTTCAGCGATGGGGTTATCGCTATTATTATTACAATCATGGTACTGGAGTTGAAAGTACCCGAACACAGTCATGACCTGAGCGCGCTCATCCCGCTTGCTCCGTTTTTCCTGAGCTACCTATTGAGTTTTGTCTACGTGGGTATTTATTGGAACAATCATCATCACATGCACTATCTGGTCAGTTCCATTAACGGTAGCGCATTATGGGCGAACCTGTTTTTGCTTTTCTGGCTGTCGCTCATTCCTTTCGGTACGGAATGGATGGCTGCTAATCATTTTGAGCGGGTGCCGATAGCAGTATATGGGTTTTTACTCCTGATGTCCGGGATAGCTTATCGTATACTTGCAGGCATTTTAGCAAGCCATAGTGAATCAAACTCCGAATTGGCGCAGGCTCTTAGGGACGACTGGAAAGGAAAGCTTTCTACCCTAATTTACGTTATTGCGATAATAATTGCATGGTGGTTGCCCTTAGTGACATGTATATTATATGCCATCGTCGCCTGTATCTGGTTTATACCGGACAGGCGTATCGAGAAGCAAGTTATCCAATGATACGGTACGAGGTGTGGAACCCGTACCGTATCATTTGGCGAAGAACCTTATTCAACTACGATCTTGCCATCCGTAGCCATTTCGGTTATTTGATGGTAAACATCTTTTTTTGATTGCTCATACACCTCCGGATCAAAGGCGCTTCCATTTAACGCTATCTCCTGAATATCCGTGAGCCCCATGATCTTAAAAACTGTTTTAAGATATTCAGTCTGAAAATTCATGTGCGCGTAATATTCGCCTTTTTCATAACCCGCGTTTCCCCTGCTAAACAGGAGGTAAACTTTTTTATCCTTCAATAAACCCCTGTAGGGGTTTTGCGGATCATCGGGCCGCATTTTTACGGTTTCGTTAGCCCTGATCACCTGGTCTAAATAGGCTTTTAATACGCTCGGGACAGACCAGTTGTACATCGGCGTTCCTAATACGATCACGTCCGCTGCTTTGAGTTCAGCAATGTATTTGTCGCTCATTTTCAATACATCAATCTCATCTTCAGTTCTCAGCGCTGCAGGTTTAAACGCTGCTGAAATCCATAACTCAGATACATGTGGTATAGGTTCCTGGCCAACCTCGCGATGGTAGATCGTATCATCAGGATAGGTTTCTATCCATTTGTCAACAAACAATCTGGTGAGATTTCTGGTTACTGAGCGTTCACCCCTCGGGCTTGCATTAATAATCAATAAGTTCTTCATTTTTTTTCGTTTAATTCAAACAAGGGCGATCTTTGCTTCGCAATAGGTATATAGCATGAATTTTTATCATATCCTGCCGATTGTAATATATTTGTGCAACACAAATTTAAACACGACTGTTCATCGCTTCGGGTACCAGCTTTTTCTAATCAGAGTGACCAGCGTAATTTGATGTTCGGTGATAAAAATTACTTTGATTATTTATGCTTCCCTTTAAAACTTTATTAAAGATTGACAAAAGCAGTCCTGAGGCAGTGTTCAAGCAAATTGCTTCGCAGCTTGTCCTGTTAATTCAAAAAGGGATACTCATGCCCGATATGCAGTTACCCAGTACACGCCTGCTGGCGGCAGATCTGGATTTGCACCGGAAAACCATCATGGCTGCTTATAATACGCTTATTGCAGAAGATTGGCTCATCAGTAAAGAAAGGAAAGAGTATAAGGTATCTGCGCTGTTACCGATTATCAAACCCCGGACTTATGCGGGTAAGGCTAAGTCAAGTTATAAGGCTAAGCCGGCAATTGTCTTTGATCAACTGGTACATGTGCCATCTTTTCCCGAATTAGCTATTGATGCTAAGGTTATTGTAGATGATGGTTTCCCTGACGTCAATATATTCCCCGTTGAGCGGATTTCGGGAGAATACAAGCGGCTCCTTACCCACCAAACCTTAAAAAAATCAAACGCAAGCTGGAATATCGACGGCAGCCCGGCCATTAAAGAGGCGCTGTCATCATTTCTGAATGATACCCGTGGACTGAATATCGAGCCGGAAAACCTGATGATTACCCATGGTGCTCAAATGGCCATTTACCTGGCGGCCTCACTGCTCATCAAACCGGGCGATAAAGTTTTGGTGACCGACCCGAACTATTTTTTAGCGGATGCCGTTTTCAGGCAGCTTGGCGCAGAACTGGTAACTGTTCCTGTCGATGATGAAGGCGCAGATGTTGATGCCATAGCAGATGTTTTGGAAAACAACAACATCAAACTGCTGTACATTATTCCGCATCACCATCACCCGACAACGGTTACGATGAGCTCCGCCCGCCGGGCCAAACTCTTGGAGCTTATAAGACTTCATCGGGTAACTGTAATCGAAGATGATTATGATTACGATTTTCAATACCAGTACAGCCCGTACTTGCCGCTGGCCAGCGGAGCGCATGACGGCCATGTGATCTATATAGGTTCGCTTACCAAGATACTCGGTGCCAATTTCAGGCTGGGCTACATGATAGCAACAGCGGAATTTTTGCACAGCGCGATTAAATTAAAAATGTTAATTGATATGAGGGGTGATGGTTTGATGGAGGGTACCATAGCATCGCTGATGCAAAGCGGTGAGTTTTCAAGGTTTATCATGAAGGCGAACAAGTTGTATGGCTACCGCTGTAACTATGCTTCAAACCTCATCAGCAGTGAGCTCAGCCATCTGGTAGAATTTACAAAGCCGCAAGGCGGTATGGCATTATGGTTAAAGTTTAAGGAGGACGATCGGCTTGCCGGTATCATCCATAAAGCAAGCACTTCAGGGTTGCGTATTATCGGGCTGCCTTATTTGAAAAGTAAATATCTGACAAATGATGCTTTCCGGTTTGGGTTTGCTTCGTTAAATGAACAGGAATTGGAATTTGCTGTCGATATACTTAAAAAGATCACATTTGCAAAATGACCTTATGCGAACTATTGTAGCGTATTTGGTAATTGGTACTGATCATTTTGCAATAGACGAAGATAGCGCCTGATTCCATGTACCAATAGCGCCGGCCATTTCAGTTTCGTTTAGAGAGCAAAAACCTATGCGTATGAAATCATTTGACATAGCAATATCAGGCTGAAAAAAATAATTACTGCCGTCGCTGATATTTAGTCCCAGCTTTCCTGCATTCAGGGCAACTGTTTTGGCACTTATACCTTTTTTGTAGGCTGCCCAGATAGCTAACCCGCCGTTGGGCCGGTCAAACGTTAAATAATCCCCCAATTGCTCCCGAAGCAAGCGGCAAGTGTTTTCTAACCGCTCCTGATAGATCTTGCGCGACTTTTTAAGATGCCGGGAAATTTCACCCGTGCTCAAAAGTTCAGCGATTGCCTCTTCCAGTAACCGTTCGCCTTGCCGGTCTATTAATTTACGGATCGCGGCGGCTTCGTTGATGACTACTTCCGGGGCGACCATAAACCCGATCCGGATACCGGGCGCAATACTTTTACAAAAGGAACCCGCATAAATAACATGTCTACCCGTATCCATACTTGCTAAGGGAAAAAGCGGATCGCTTGTAAAGTGATAATCAAAATCATAATCGTCTTCAAGCAATGCAAATCCGTATTTGGAGGCCAGGTTCATCAGCCGCATGCGCCGCTCTGCGCTCAGGGTAACCGTAGTGGGCCGGTGGTGATGCGGGATAATATAGATCATTCTGGGTGCCTTCTTTTTACATAATTGCTCGATCCTGTCCACGTCCATGCCTTCCTTATCAACCGGAATGAATACCAGGTTGGCTCCTGCCATTTTAAAGGTCTGATTCGCATCCCTATAGCCGGGTTCCGGTACAAATACCGTGTCTCCGGGGCGGATAAGCAACTGCGCGGTCAGATAGATCGCCATCTGCGTCCCCTTAGTTATGAGTATCTCGTTTTCAGTGACCTGCAGCCCCCGAGTCCGGTTTAAAAATTTAGCGAGTTCGACCCGGAGACGATAAGAACCCTGCTCAGGGCCATACATTAAAAACCGATCTGTTAAGTGGCCCTTCCCAAATCTTCTGAACTCCCGCATTATCTGCTGAATAGGTGCTATCCTGGGATCAGGAAAACCGTCATCGATCCGGTAAAGTGGTACCGGCGTTCCCGGAGCATCGTTATCCATATTGGGATTTGTCAGGTGAGGTTTATCTGAACCTGCTTTAGTGATCAATGGATAACCCGGCTGCCGGTTTAGGTTCAATTTTCGGCTGTTTTTTTTGATGGTAGGATCTGAACTATGAGGCAGCTGGCCGGAAACATAAACGCCACTTCTGTCCCTGGTTTCCACCCAGCCCTGCGCATTCAACTCGTCGTAGGTCGCCACCACTGTTTTACGACTAAGTTTCAGGCTTTGTGCCAGTTCTCTCGAAGATGGGAGTAGCTGCCCAGGTTTCAAAGTTCCGCGACAGATCAACTGAATAATTTCCGATTCCAGCTGCTGGTACAAAGGACGATGGTTTCCTCCCTTTTTTAATGAAATGTCAAGAAATTTCTGAATCATAACTGGTTCCCTAAACTTTTCAAATCTGGTCCACTAAGGTATCCAAATAGCATCATAATTTTATCCTGTTATTTAAAAAATCATTGTTCAACTTTAATATTAAAATTATGACCAACGCTGTCATTGACACGATCCTTGGCCGTAGCGCCGCCAAGTACTACGACCCAGCCGCTACGCTGAGCGACGACGAAATCAGTGAACTGGTGCGAATTGGCACCAGCGCACCCACATCTTTCCACTTACAGAACTGGCGCTTCATAGCCGTACGTTCGCATGAAGCGAAGGCTAAACTTAGTCCGATCGCCTGGCACCAGCCTGCGATCACCGAGGCATCTGTTACTTTCATTGTTGTCGGCCAGTTAGCCGATTCCAGTGTTATACCCGAGCGTCTGGCTCCTTTGGTAGCTGCTGGCGTCATGCCGGCAGCTATGGTGCCGGATTGGGAAATCCCTGCGCGCGATCTGTACATGGAGTACCCGCAGCGTCAGCGCGACGAGGCTGTACGCACCGCCAGCTTCGGTGCCGCAGCAATAATGTATGCCGCCCGCTCGCTGGACCTGGGTTCGACGCCGATGATCGGTTTTGATGCCGAAGATGTGGCCCGTGAGTTCGGCCTGGCTGAAAACGAAATACCGGTCTTGCTTTTATCCATAGGCAAGGAACGCCCTGGGAACTGGAAGCAGAAGCCCCGTCGTCCGGTTACTGAAATACTGGATTTGGTATAATTATTAAAATAAAACTAAAAGACCCTACAATGCCTAGAATTGAAGCGCTTAAGCCGGAGCATGTGCCGGCTGATTCAAAACCGACCCTTGATGCCTTCACCAGGAACATCGGGTTCACGCCAAATATGATGGCGACCTTCGCCGCGAGCCCAATCGCGTTCAACGCATGGGCTGCCCTGTTCAGCGTCATGACCAAAGCGCTCGATGTGAAGACACGCGATAGCATCGGCCTAGCTGTATCTGAAGTCAATGGTTGCAACTACTGCCTGACTGTTCATAGCTATACAGCTAAGCATATGGCCAAATTGGAGGCCGATGAGGTCATTCTGGCCCGTATGGGCCACGCAACCGACCCGAAGCGTGATGCAGCCGTTCAGTTTGCGAAAAAAGTGATCGAGACCCGCGGCAAAGTTAGCGATGCAGATTTTACTGCAGTACGGGATGCCGGCTACACAGATGCAAACATCATGGAGATCGTTGGCCTGGTGGCCATGTACTCCCTCACCAATTTTATCAATAACGTGTCTGATCCTGAAAAGGATTTTCCGCCGGTATTGCCTGCCGGCTCGATCTCACTATAGCAAAGTAATCTCCGGGAATGCCTGGATGGTTTATGATACGGATTAACGCTAAAAATTAGAAAAATAGAAAAACTAATGTCCAGCAACATTACTTCCTTAAGTAAGTGTTTGCTGATCAACAAAAAAGGAGATGTATTATGAAAGCAATTATTGTAACAGACCAGGATGCGGGATTAGCCGGGATGAAACTGGTGGAGTTGCCCGAGCCGCCGGCGGCTATAAACGATGTCATTGTTCAGGTTTATGCGGCCAGTATTACCGGGGACGAGCTGTCGTGGCCGTCGACATGGACCGATCGCGCTGACCATGACCGGACGCCGTCGGTCCCCGGCCACGAACTGGCCGGAGTGGTAACATCACTTGGCTATGGTACGACAGGATTGTCGGTGGGACAACGGGTGTTTGGCCTTCAGGATTGGTATCGCAACGGCTCGCTTGCAGAGTACGTGGCCATTGAGGCGCGCAACCTTGCACCATTACCGGACGATGTCGATTTCAATGATGGCTCTGCCCTCGTGATGCCGGGCTTAACCGCATGGCAGGCACTTTTCGATCACGGCCAGCTGCAGTCAGGGCAAAGCGTCCTCGTACATGGGGCGGCTGGTATCGTCGGTTCGATGGCCGTTCAACTCGCGCGCCAGGCCGGCGCGTATGTAATCGGCACCGGGCGCGCTGCTCACCGTGAAGTTGCGCTCGATTTCGGTGCAAATGAGTTCGTTGACCTCGATACTGATACCTTAGAAAATATTGGACAGGTCGATCTGGTCTTTGATGTCCTCGGCGGCGACATCGCGAAGCGTTCCCTGGGTGTAATCCGCGCCGGAGGAAGGTTCGTGACCATTACCGGCTGGAATGAGGAACAAGCCGAGGGCATTCAGCAAATTGACTTTGTCGTAGAAGCCAATCGCGCTCAACTGAATGAGATCGTGCAACGGTTCCGGGACGGACATTTGAAAACGAACACCGGCAACATCGTATCGCTTGACGATGCGGTCGCTGCCTATAACTCGCCCGATCGGGTCAAGGGTAAGACGATTGTACGCGTTCGCCCGTAAGCTTGATCTCCATTTATATTTATCATACAAACATAAATTTCTATGACAGAAAAAGACGATTTCGATCTTCACGTGTTTCGTATCAGCGCTGATATAAATCAGAAATCAGGATTGTCCCCTGGTGTAAAATCCAACACACTCTTTAGCATTAGCTTTACCGTTGGTAAAGCTAATGCTATATTAAGTTTTTCAAATACAGTTCAAAAATCCACAATCACTAAAAATGTTTCGGGTTATGAAATCTGTTTTGCAAAAGGGCTTCTTAACAAAGAAACCAGTATGTTATCTGAGCAATTGGAACTGTTCAAACCTGGACTTCCGGTGATGTTTCTTATTAGCCGGCATCAGGAATGGCGCGTAAAAGAAATTTTTGAATGTATGCTGGATGAAAGTAACAAAACAGACTTATACAGGAATGAAATGATGCGAACGCTTATTCATTTACTTATGCTTTTCTCCCAGCGCCTGGTAACTACCGGTACCAATTTCTTATAATGGCTATTAACTCATCGGGAATTAGATAAAATGATATATGCGCACCTACCTTAAAATGGACAAAATACTTTCAGAAATTAGAAACTGTATGGTTTGCAAAGGTTTTTTGCCTAATGTTCCAAGACCGATTATTCAAGCGAACAATGTCTCAAAAATTGTAATAATAGGTCAGGCTCCAGGGCAGAAAGTTCAGGATAGTGGCATTCCGTGGGATGATGCCAGCGGTAACAATTTAAGAGCATGGTTAGGGGTCGACAAACAAACATTTTATAATGAAAAGATTTTTGCACTGATCCCGATTGGCTTTTGTTTTCCGGGCAGTGGAAAATCAGGCGACTTGCCCCCAAGACCAGAATGTGCGCCCTTATGGCATCAACACGTTCTAAATGCGATGACAGAGATAAAATTGACCTTATTGATCGGACAATATGCCCAGAACTACTATTTGAAAAACACTGCTAAAATTACCCTAACAGAAACAGTAAAAAACTACAAGGAATACCTGCCAAATTATATTCCATTGCCGCACCCATCTCCACGGAATAACATTTGGCAAAAGAAAAACAAGTGGTTTAAGGATAGTTTAATACAAGTGTTACAGGAAAAAGTAATATCACTTCTGGATGACAACGAATTAAGCAATACCTCACTGAAATTATAATTACCTCAATACCGTCGCCAATTTCCTCAAATCATCCATAAAGTGGTTCGAGAAGCACACAGGTGGGTGTACAAAACGGCCTTTAAGACATTTTAAAGGCCGTTTTGTATTTTTTGCACTCTGCATTTAAAACGATTACCCTTATTAGTTTCTACCGAATACCCTTAAGCAAAATACCCGTGTAAATACCAGCGCGCGTCCCCACCGTCATAATGCCCCGAACGGAACACCCAATAGCGCTGCCCCTCGCTGTCCTCCACCACATAATAATCCCGGTGCTCGCCGCTGTCCTGCCACCATTCCCGCCCGATGCGTTCCGGCCCGTCGGCTTTGATAATACGATGTCGTTTATCCTTATAAGTAAATGTTTTCGGGGGATTATCCGGCACCAGCGCCATGACTTCGATGGGTTCAGGCTCGGTTAACAAACGCATCGGGCGTAATTGCTCCGGCCAGGCCGTCGCCGGTTCTTCCGTCAGCGATGCCGCCACTTTGACTGAACGTTCGGGCCAGTAATGCTCCGCCGGCAGATAGCGCCGGATAGCTTCCGCACCAACCCTGCCTGCCACGCGGTCGAGCAACTCCGCCAGCGCCGTATCCGCCAGCCCGCGGTCAACCACCCACAGCTGCTCCTGCACCGTTTCCATGTCCTCTACTTTCAGCGCTTCCAGTATGAACAATTCAATGCCCAAAGCCGGTTCGATCTTCGCGACCTGCAAATCAAACAGTTTTAGCAAATGTGAAACACTATGCGAACCACGGTTGGTCGTAATGCCAGCCTGCACCGTGCGCCCGTCCACCCGCACACATTTCAGCACCGCTTTACGCAGCCCTTTGCCCTCAGCCTGTAGCCGCAGACACAAATCCGTTAATAATTTTTCAATAGCGATCCCGATCCCCACCGCCGTTTTGATCGGCTCCAGGCAGGGCAGCCGCTCCACATAAGGTACCGGCGGCACGATAGGCACCAACACCTCCTCCGCCCGCCCCAGTGCCTGGTCGATCCGTAATAACAGTGCCGAACCAAACCGCCGCCGCAAAGTAGGCGAAGGCATCGTGAGCATGGGCCCGATGGTGCGGAAGCCCAGCTTTTGCAGCAGTTCCAGCACCCCAACGTCCAGCCGCAAAGCCGCCGGCGGTAATCCGGCCAGTACCGGCGTTTGCCCGCCAATAGGAACGATAGGCGATACCCGCGCAAAACGCGACACCGCCCAGGCCGCACCCGGCGTATCGGCTATCGCCGCCCGCGCATCAAAGCCCGCCGCCCTTAATTTCAAAACGATTTCTTTTAAATAGCCCCGTTCGCCGCCCCAGAGATGGGCGCAGCCTGATATATCTAACAGCAAGCCGTCCGGCAGGTCGACTGCCACAATGGGGCTGTAACGGATACAGCCCAAACCCAACAGCCGCAGTAATTGCGCCGCTTTACCCGGCGTAGCATCGATCACCACCAGTTCCGGCACCGCCGCCCGTGCATCGGCCACCGCCATACCCGTAAAAGCGCCCTGCTGTTCCGCTAAAGCGCTGGCTGCCGTAATCACAACCCGGTTCTTGACCGGCGCGGCCAGTACAAAAGGCAGCGCCCGCAGCTCCTGCCGGCGGAACGCCAGCTCGTCCGTCAGCAAATGCCGGAACCAGATCGCCATAAAACGCTTTTGCATCGCTCACCCTACCTGCCTTTCTTCCAATATCAAAACCTGTTCGACCGGCACAAAACGCCCGTCCTGCCATTCCAGCACCCATTGACCCGGCTGCCCGTTACGTACTTTTAACAATTCCACCTGCCAGCGCAGGAAACCCAAACCCGGCAAGTCCCCTAAATCCGCGCTCGGTAAGGATTTCACCCGCCAGCGCGCCGCGCAGGCCGTTGAACTCAATTTACCGGAAGCGTTCCGCAGCACAAAACCCGTTACCCGGCTTTGCTCCACCGCTAAAGCAAGTCGCTGGGATTGCTTGAAATTGAGTTCCCGCACCTCGCAAACAACCGCTTTCAGCCCGGTACATTTCAACGCCTCTTCCATCACCCAAAGCGCGTCCTTGTCTTTCGCCAAACTGATAAAGATCACCTGATGCGGCGCCACCCCGAAAGCCGCCAGCGCCGGCGCGAACAAACGCCGCGCCCGCCCGATCCAGACACAGATACCACCCTGCTGCAACAGCGCCGACAGGATACCTGTCACCCAACCGCCGCCGGCCGCCGCCTGTTCACTGGAACCGCAAACCAGTTCGTGTACCGCCGCCACCGGGAACACTCCATTGGGAAAAGCCGCTTCCAACGGGCCCAGACCGATCATTGAGCGCGCACCCGTAACCGGCGGCTTATAGCCTTCCCATTGCAACAAGTTTTTGCGCAGCTCGCTGATGATATGGGCTTTACTTTCCGGCATCTTTAAATCATGGACTACAAAACTAATACTAAAAATATTAGCATTTTGTTTATATTTGAAAATTATTTTTAAAGTGATCAAATATGACCGCCAACAGCTATTTAACCCGCGAGGCCAAAGCCTTTGTCAGGCGCAAAAATGGACCGGATGAAGTGATCAGGATCATACCCGACCGCTTCCACTCCAAAGCAGCGCAATGCTACCGGCTGTGTACCGCCTTTGACGAAGACCCGGACGAACTCGGCTGTATCCTGTTCGATGCCCGGGGTTACTGGATCTATGACGGTGACTTATTATCTATCGGAGAACAGGAACAGCTTGCGGATTTTATTATCAATTATGTAGAAAGGTTATGAAAAAAACGATTAACTACCGGCTGACCATGCCGGAAAAGCAATTGCTAAAAGCCAAAAAGATCAGCCAAAAGCTGTTACCCGATTACGCGCCGGACGAGATCGCTGCCCTCATAGAAGCCGGCCCCGAACGCCCCAGGGAATTGAACGCCCTCGCCGCATTTCAAAGTATACCCTCGCTCGGTATCAACTTTGCCAAAGAGCTCATCAGCCAGGGTAATTATCATTTCGATCAACTCCAGGGAAAAACCGCGGCAGCACTTTTTGACGCTTTTGAACAGCATTGTGGCACCTGGGCCGATTCTTGCGTAGAGGATTCCTACCGCCTGCTCGTCCATTATATCGAAAACCGCGACGACAGTAAGCGCTGGTGGCATTTCACCGCCGAACGTAAAGCTTACCGCGAACAACATGGCTTCCCCGCGAACCGGCCCCAAAAGCCCTGGTACAGCGATAAAAAATATCCGAAAATGAAGGCCTATCAACGGGATTAAAACATGGAACAGCTAAGTTTTTTTGCAGAAGCAGGACAGAGCAAGGGATTGCCCAATACACTATTGGAATACTATCCAGGCTTTATTGATGAGGAAACCGGCAACGATCTGTTGCAGAAATTCATCACAGCAACACCCTGGAAACAATCCACCCAAAAAATGTGGGATAAGGAATATTTGACACCCCGGCTTACTTCCTGGCATGGGGATCCTGGTACAGCCTATTCCGTATCGGGTAAAATCTCCAACCCCAATCCCTGGACACCGGAATTGTTAATGCTCAAAGAAAAAGTCGAACAACTAGCCCACATTAAATTCAACAGTGTGCTGCTCAATTATTACCGCGACGGCAATGATTCCGTTGCCTGGCACAGCGACCGTGAAAGCGTGTTAGGCAAAAACCCCATCATCGCCTCCGTCAGCTTCGGGCAGGTACGCAGTTTTGATATCCGTAATAAACAAAACCATAGCGAACATTATGCTGTCAAACTCGAACACGGCTCCTTTCTGCTGATGAAGCCCGGCCTGCAGGAACACTGGGAGCACCGGATCGCCAAATCAATCAAACCGATGAAAGCCAGGGTTAACCTCACTTTCCGCTTAGTCCTTTAATATTTTACCAACAATATTGATTTTAAAACCATCCGCCGTTTATATTAGCAACATGAAGAAACTGTTTAATTTTTGCCTGTTAGGCGCTTCGATCACACTGATTTCCTGGGGTTTTAAAGGTCACCGCGCTGTGGCGACCATCGCGCAAAAACACCTGACCAGCAATACCGCTTATGTCGTTTCCGCCTACCTGAAAGGTGAAGGCATGGCTGATGTGGCTACCTGGGCAGACGAAAACAGAAATCGCAAAACCGCGCCGTGGCACTTTCTGAACTTGCCATTAGGTTTATCGCATGAACAATTCGTACAAACCGTACTACAAAGCGACAATAACGTATATACCGCGATCCTGAAAACGGAAGCTACTTTGAAAGACCAAACCCTGAGCGCCGATCAGAAGAATGAAGCGTTAAAATACCTGATCCATCTGGTTGGGGACGCGCACCAGCCGATGCATATCAGCCGGAAGGAAGATAAAGGCGGCAATACCATACAGGTACGTTTCGATCATAAAGGCACGAATCTGCACAGCCTGTGGGACAGTAAGCTGATCGACCATGAAGGATTGAGCGAAGCAGATATCGCTAAAACTTATGATGTGGCAACTCCTGCCCAGATCAAACAATGGCAGGCTGACAGTCCAATGGAATGGATCTGGGAAAGTTACCAGATCAGCAGCGAACTATACGCCAACACCAAACCCGGACAAGAGGTCGATGAGGCTTATTACCAAAAATATATCATAGTAACCCGCAAACGTATCGACCAGTCCGCTATCCGTTTAGCAGGTGAGCTGAATAAATTATTCAATACCGCTGCAGCACCGGTGATCACTACGGCCCCGACAACCAGCACCGGTCCTATTACTGTCGTAACTGTTAAACTCGAAGATGTAAAAAGCGCTATCGGCAAAACCGTGAACACCCAGGGCAAAGTTTACAGCAGCCGGGATATCGGCAGTATGGTACTGGTGAATTTAGGCGCAGCATATCCCAACCAGCTACTGACCATTGCCCTGAAAGGCAAAGCCAGGGAACTGGGTAATCAAATGGAAAACAAAACGATCACCGTGGAAGGCGAAGTGATCGACTACAAAGGTAAACCCGAGATCATTGTCACCGACCCGGGCAAGATCAAATTTGGATTATGAACGAACCGTTTATCATAACCGTTACTTATCAGGGCACCGAACATGAGTTTAAAGCACGTTTCGAGCGGTGGGGTTATACCCACCTTATCGCCGTGCTGATCGGTGAAACCACTTTTACCTTTGAGCCGGATGAAGAAGGCGGTTACCGGGCGCTCGCCAACCCCGAACAACCTGCTACAACAGCCAAGATCAATGTACACCTGCTCCGGGCGGTTGCTGAAAAGCTGGCCCAGCTTAGCCATTAACTCCGGCGCTAAAATCACCGGGGGCAAACTGCAAGTAAGGAAAATTGTTCAATTACATAAAGTTGAACATAATGGCAAGGATATTTATAACAGGCTCTGCCGACGGTTTAGGACAAATGGCGGCAAGGGAATTAGTGGAACAAGGCCATCAGGTCGTACTGCATGCCCGTAATGAAAAACGTGCAAAAGAAGCCTTAACCAAAGTTCCCGGGGCGGAGGCTGCACTGGCCGCAGACCTGTCGAGTATGGAAGAGACCAAACGGCTGGCAGCCGAGGTTAACCAAATAGGTAGTTTCGACGCCATCATTCACAACGCGGGTGTTTACCGGGTGACCGGCCATGCAATTGGTGCCGAAGGCCTGCCGCTGCTGCTGGCGGTAAACACCATTGCACCCTATATCCTGACCTGCCTGATCCATCCACCAAAACGCCTGATCTATTTGAGTTCAGGTATGCACCTATCAGGCGACCCTTCGCTAAAAGGCTTGCAGGGCGACCAGCCCCGGGCGAGTTATTCCGATTCTAAACTGCACGGGCTGATCTTAGCGAAAGCCGCCGCCAGGAATTGGGCCGGTGTCTATGCCAATGCGCTTGACCCGGGCTGGGTGCCTACCAAAATGGGTGGTGCGGGCGCGCCTGATAATTTAGAGCAAGGGTTTCAGACACAGGTGTGGCTGGCGGCAAGTAATGAGCCTGAAGCACTGGTGAGCGGCCGTTATTTCCATCATCAGCGCGAAGCCCATTATCAGTTAAAGGCTGATGATGCGGGCGTCCAGGAGCAATTTTTGGACTTATGTGAGCAGATCAGCGGCGTGCGTTTTCCAGAAAATTAGGCGTTATTCGCACTTGGAATCTGTAACCGGTTGTTTAAAACAAAAACTAATGATGACCGCTTGAATCGGCCAATCTTCAAAACATAATACCCATGAGCGATATAACAATAAGCGAAGTGGTCGAAAGATCAAAAAAAATAAGGGAACAATACCATGAGCTGGAACTTATCCACCATGGCAGTCAGTGGACCGTAGAGGAGGATGCGTTGGCCTTCCTGACCGATGCGGGTTTAGTGGGCCGTTTAACGATGTCGCAACAGGGTCGCTGGCCAAAAGGAGGCGATACCCGACCTGAACTGGCGCATAAATTAGGCGAATGTATCTGGTGGCTGACGATCCTGGCAGAACGCATGGATCTGAATATTGCCGATGCGCTGGAACTGTTCTTATCCAAAACGGAAACAGTACTGAAAAAATAAAGGAGTCAGGAAGGTGCTTTACCGCTTTAACGGCCTCTTAACCAAAAGCCAATAACAATACCCAGGATCACCGCGATGATGACCACTGTCCAATTTATGGAAAATTTGGTTTCAAGGCTGGCCACCTCCGCTTTGAAACTGATAACCAAAATAATATTAAGTATTTGCAAATCCGCGAAGAGGGTTTAAAGAGATTGGTTTCTCCACATTGAGCAAGAATCTCCAGTCTCCCAAACTTATCAAATAGTGAGCTTTTTGTTTTTTAACCTGCTTTTTGCTTAGTTTATCGTGATGGTAGGCTTAGGCATGGCAAGTGTTAAATGGTCAATGCGTCAGGAAGCCTTCGCCATTGTGTGTACCCTTTTTGCCGCTGCTGTTGGTTTTAGCTGAGGCGATCTCTTTTGCCTATCTGCCACACGATATTTTTCCTTCAGCAAACGGAGCAATTCAAAGCTGAACGCATCTTCAAGCGGCATGTGGTGATCTCCAATAGTCTTCGCATGCAGGCTGAGCTGTGACGCCGGCACGCGCAGGTTCTCATAGTTGATATGAGTCAGTCCGGTTACCGGATCAGTTCCAAACACAACAAAAGTATCGATCTGCCGGCCATCCCGGTCGGTAAAGATCACCGAAGCGTTTTCGTTAAAGTGTTTCATACCTCTTTATTAACCAAAAACATGCCAACGCCGCTTCTGGCACTGCATAAATGTATGCCCTGTATAGCAGTTTGGACAATATACCGGAAAATGTCCACCCGGCAGGAAATCTATCTCTAATTTGACTTTCACCCATGGTCTGTCTTCGTATAAGGGACTTCGTAGAGAAATCTGACGAATGATGTCAGGTTGAAAATAGACCACCAGGCGCAGAACATCCGTGAAGGTCAACGTAGCTATATATTAATCGACTGAGCATTTGTGACTTCAGTACTATGTCGTTGTCCGGGAAGGGGCGATGCCAAAAACTTTAATTACCGGTTATTGTTAAAAATAACTAATCAAATCAGTGAATTATGAAAATAAGAAGATTTTTAATTGGCCTGGTGATCACCTCAATGGTATCATGTTATGTAGATGCAGGTGCCACAGCGATAAAAAAACCTCTAAAGTACCAGCCTTCATCGGTAGTCCCCGCCGTTGAAGGCTGGTACTTTAGAGCCATAAGCGGCTATCCTGCGGCTATTACTTTTGAGCCGGTAGTACTATTCAAAAACGGTGATTATTGGGAAGCAGGTGGTGAGGCATTGGAAAGTTTAAATATGGCGGAGGATAAAAATAAACATCCTAAAGCTTGGGGCACCTGGAAGAAACAGGGCCAAACATTTTTGCTGACCAACAGTAAAGGACAAACTAATGATTACGAACTTGGCGAAGGCAACTGGTTCCCTGCCTATGCTTATACAGGTGCAATCAAACTTAAGCCGGCTTATGAAAAAGTTAGTGGTGGGGACTATGGCAACGGTCTAAATGCTTTAACTATTAAAAAAATTACTTTGTTAGATGGCACCCATTTCAACGAAGGTACCAACGGAGGCATTTCAACAGGAAACGCTGCGGCATGGAAAAAGTCATCAACCGGCGGGACTTACCGGATATCCGGCCACACTATTGAATTCATTTATAATGACGGCAGGGTCGTGAAAACATCCTTTGCGTTGGGTGCCAAGGGTTCGCCTGCAAAACCAGATAATGCACTAATCTTTATTGGTGGTTATGCTTACACAGACACCGAATAACCTATAGCTCTAAAGGAAGAAATATCGAAACGACGGTGGATTGGCCTTCAACAATCTATACAGTAGCCCTGCATCAGTTTTGTATGGAAACTTAAAAATCCGGAATGAAGATGTTATTTTTAGCTGTTTATGATGTAGGCTGAACCCGGCGAATTCTCATGCTTTGTGGTAAGTCTTAAATGCATTAAGATGAAATGTAAGATTTCATCAGTTTAATTTGGGGTTCAATTGAAGACAATTTTTCGTTATTCATTTATAGATCTGCTCCGGGGGCGTGGGAATAACGAATCTTACACAATTATGGATTCAAAAAAAATCCCGGAGGATTTTGTATTACCCTTGTACGCGTGAACTCCACGGCAATGTTTTTGTTTGTAATGTCAGATTTTAAAATGAAGGATGAATATTTTTGCCCTGGGCGGATTCTTTCAGCCGTACTTTACACGATCAACAAAAGACTTTCCTGCCGCCTTTCCAAAGGCCAACCACGATCAGTCCTGCCGCCAAACCCAGCGCGAACTCCATAATGATGGAGGGCAGAGCCGGAAATAACTCGTGCAACCAGGCAATATTGTGCCGGAAAATTCCACCCGACACTAATAGCAAGGCTATCGTCCCAACAATACTTAAGATTTTGATAATAACCGGTAAGGACTTGACCAACAGGCCACCAAAACCCGCATAGAAACCTTTATTACCGGAATTTTTGATCAGCTTAAAGCCCGTATCATCCATTCTGACGATCAGCGCGACAAAACCATAAACGCCAATGGTTGCCAGCAGTGCAACAGCAGAAACGGTGATGATCTGTATAGCCAGGCTTTTTTCCGCGACGGATCCCAACGCGATGATGACGATCTCTACGGACAAAATAAAATCGGTTGTGACTGCAGATCGGACCTTTGCTTTCTCCGCCTGCTGATCGTTTAGTTCACCGGCCGCAATTACCTGCCGGCCTGTTTCCGGACGATGAAAAAAGTATTCCAGTATTTTCTCCACACCCTCAAAAGCCAGGTAAAATCCGCCCAAAATCAGGATAAGGGTAACGGCTACCGGAAAAAACGCATTTAATAATAAAGCGACGGGAACAATGATCAGTTTGTTCAGTAAAGAGCCTTTTGTAATAGCCCAAAGCACGGGTAATTCCCGTGAGGCCAGAAAACCGGTCGCTTTTTGCGCATTCACGGCCAGGTCGTCACCCAAAATACCCGCAGTTTTACGCGATGCTATTTTAGTAGCGACCGCGACATCATCCATCAAAGCACCTATATCGTCCAAAATCGCAAAAAAGCCAGATGCCATATGATAGTGTAAGCTTGTAAATATAAACTAACAGATTATTATTAGGATGATAGTTGCAATGCCAATGTTAATATGGCCAATGCCTTTTTCATCTTTCGAAGTATGATCCACTTTGACCTAACAATTCTAAACCTAATCGTTTTTGCAAGAATTGTTGCCTTCTTAAGGTACAACATTTCAAATTAGGTTTCCAAATAACGCTTTGATGATTTTTTTTGCCTAAATTTCGTTGAGGTAATCTAATTTTAAACGAGCAATGAAAAAGACAACCATATTAATTCACTTATTAGTTTTTGTCAGTTACCTTACCGCATTTTCGCAACAAACGACTAAAGACGGGTCAAGAAAAGCTATTATATGCCTCACTTATGACGATGGCTTAGAAACGCAGCTTTCAACAGCTGTCCCTCAATTAAATAGCTTTAATTTAAAAGCAACTTTCTTCCTTAATTCCATTCACGGCTCTTCGCAATCCAACAAAATCGGACAAACACCAGAATCAGTTCTTGCATGGACAAATGTGGCCTTGCAAGGACACGAGTTAGCTAATCATACCTTGTTTCATCCTTGTCCGGAAAATCTTGGCTGGAACAAAACATTAGCTATTGATAATTACACGGTTGATCAAATTATAAAAGAAATAGAGATTAACAACGGGATGCTTTCGCTGCTGGACCCTAAGAGAAAGTCGAGGTCTTTTGCATTTCCATGCAATAATATTCTTGTAGAAGGTAAAGATTATTCAAAAATTATTAAGGAAAAGGGATTAATCACTTATGCCCGTGCCGGAGGAGACGAAAATAGTATAATAACAAATTTCCAATCATTGAATACGATGCAGGTTCCATCCTGGCATGTGTTTACAAATACAACACTTGAACAACTCATCGCTTTTGCAGAGAAAGCCAGGCAAACAAAGGGGATGGGCGTATATCAGATTCACGGTGTTGGCGGCCAGGTATTTGAGATATCATCCGAGACTCATAAAGCATTTTTACAATACTTAAAAAATCATGAAGATGAATATTGGGTTACCACATTTTCGGAGGCCATGAATTATATCGCTAAGAAAAATCCTCTATAATATTTAGTGTCAAATGTTATGTTACAATCAGTCTCAACAAACAACGTTTTAATCATAAGCCAAACATAGCGGTCCCTCAATCCGCCGCCACATTAACAGGCTCCCGAAGCCTTTTAATTTTACCTACCTGCCGACAAAATGGTAATAATAGGCTTAAAATCATAGAAAAGCAGAGTAATTACAAGGGGCCTCCATTCTATCTAAAGGAAGCCCCTTGTTTATAGTGACCATGAAATTTACCTGCAAAATTAATTGCAATCTTCAACTGTCGCTTCGACCTTTCGTGTCTTACTCAGCCTGTACATCTGGAACAATAGGGAACTAACTATTAATAACAAACCTGCATAAAAGGCCAATGATAGCTCACGTCCTTCCTTGTAAATTAGTATCGCAAGCAGGATGGTGTACAACGGTTCCAGGTTAAAGGTTAGACTTACCGTGAAGGACGGTATTTTCTTCAGTGCACTGTTGATCAAAAAATACATCAATACCGTGCAAAAAGACGACAATACCAATAGCCAGCCGAAATCTGCCGTCGAAGGGATTATGGATACGGCTGGAGAGATCAGGAAAAATAAAGGCATGACCAGCGTCAGGCCGATACAACCCCCAACCATCTGCCATAACAAAAATGTCCCACCCTCATACTGTTTAACAATACGCTCACTGTAAAGGGTGTACAATGCAGAAAACATGGAAGAAACAATGCCCAGGATAATTCCTGTACGATAATGAGCATCCATGCCGAATATCAGCGCGATACCGCAAAGCGTCAGTCCGCTAAGGAACAGCTCCTGAAAGGATACACGTTTTTTATTAATTATCGGTCCGAGCACCGCGTTGAAAAAGCTGCTCAGTGCAAAACAGACCACGCCGACCGAGATATTGGAGTATTTGATGCTTCCGTAGAACAATAGCCAATGGAGACCAAGTAAAAGACCAGTAAAACCGATCTTGAACTTGTCGGGGCTGGTGGTGGATGACATGGAACGCTTGATGGCAAAGAAGATTATCATGATAATGGATGATAAAAATAACCTGTACCAGCTGATTAGACCCTCGTTCAAAGTGATCAATTTGCCGAATATCCCGGTAAAGCCGGCAAGGATCAGCGCAATATGTAATTTGAAATATGCTTGTTTCATTTTTAGAAGCTGTAGTCCATTCCTGTCCATTGATGGACGGATAGGGATTTAATAAATATATAATGGATAAATATGGGTGTGAAAATTACATCAATAAGAAGCCATGACCGGTTGAATAAAAGGTCACGCAGGCCATTATGATATAACTTTTAAGCTATAAAAATGATACTGGAGGAGGAAGACAGCTTGTGTTCAGCATAATCGTATCAGACCGTTAAGTTTCCCGGTATCGCAAATATAGAAAATAATTGGATTATCATAGTCATCAGCCTGCAGCCGCTTCGCTCGGTCCCCGAACCTATACCATCATTAGAAAGGTTATGAATGACCGCTATCCGGCAGCCGCGTTCATTGCCCTGGCGATCAGGCCTATCACGAAAAGTAACAGCGAAGGTTCATGGTCTAAGGTGTTTTAAAACGGATTATCCTGACTTTGTATTGTTAAAAATTATGAGCGAGCCTGCTACATTAGTAAAATCAGAGAACAGATCAGTTTCCATCATTTGTTACCGCACCGTTCAACCCACTGCCAGGGCCAAGATTATGCTTCAGCAATTGTTATTACTTTTCTCTATAGCGGGCGAAAAAATGGTGTTTTTCGCAGGTGAACAGGTATCAGTAAAAACGCATCAGTTTGTTATGTTAACCGCCGGCAACTGTTTGATGACGGAAATAGCCGCGACGAAGAGCAACGACTAGCATAGTTTACTGTTATTTTTTGATGGCAGGTTCCTGAATGATTTCTTCGCCCGTCATATCTTTTTATTTTGTGGACAGGCTACTGCTGAAGCCAGGCCCTGCCTTTGAGCTGCCTTAATATCTGGAGGTAAGAGTTTCCTGGTAAAATTAACAAAGCAGGTTCCTGGAGATGTTGGATCCACCTTAACCTTAAAATAGTAATTAATAAAATAACCGGAGTCGTTTAATCAAAGCTTCTTAAAATATTTCAGTGGGGGACCAACTCTTTTAAAACCATGCTCCTCCCTGAATCTATCCTGTTCCGCTTCTGTCATATTTTTCGCGGCTCCCTTACTGAGCTTGGTAAAAAACTCTTCCATTCTTCCTGCCGGTTGAAAGAACATCAGGAGTTTGGCTTCCCCTTCACCCACTTTTGAAAAACTATGGGGAATTTTTCGGGGACCAAATACACTGTCACCCGCTTTGGCTTCGTAAGTGAGCTCTCCAACTTTGATCAGCAACTCTCCCTGTAAAACATACCACCATTCATCCTGGTCAAAATGATAATGAAGGGATGGCCCCCCCTCTTTTATCCGCGTCGATTCAAATACATAAATATCACCGTCGGTGTCCCTGGTGGAAACCTTTGTAAAAAAAGTATCCCCTTCCAACAGACCGATACTATTATCAAACCTATCTTTGCCTGCCTTCACGAAAAAACCTTTACCAATTCTTTTCCTGGCTGTCTGCGCCATTATTCGAAAGGGTGTATACACGAAAGCCCCTGCCAGCAGGAATCCTTTTATAAATTTACTTCTGTTCATGATGGATAAGTTGAAGAATAAAGATAACTAATTCATGAGCACGGGTCAAAATGCATAAATATTTAACAACCGCTATGCATCAGGAACTGAAAGTGAAATTAAGGATCAAGGATCACTATGGCCTGTATCACGGCCCGGTAAAAATGACTGGAACAGGGGTATTCCTGGATAAGAGTGAACTCTAGTCCATATAGCCCTGAAGGAACTTCCTATAGACAAAATCAATTGTGCTAGTTAAGAAGGATAATTGTGCTGAATCAGATCCACAAAATTGATATGGAAAAGTTACGTCAAAAACTACACCGTTACGCTCTCAAGATCATCAATCAAATGAAATAGCCGGAAGTACAAACGATGGGGGTTTGCGGTGTGACATGATTTTGTATGATTATTCCTGGGACAGAATTGCTGAAGTGATTGCCGATAGCAATCTTTCATCAAGGCCATGACCTAAAAGCAAACACCAGCCTTTCCGGCGAAGCTGTAGCCAGCAAACATTCGTCCCGGGACTTACCGCGCTGCGAAGCACTACCTTATAAATGGATTCGCCCGACCTATAAACCACTTTCAGCACCTTTGTATACCATAGCTGTTGTAAATAGCTGAAAGTAATCGGGAATATTTTTGAAGCAGAAAGGGCATTTTGCGTGAATACCACCTTCTCCTGTTTAAACAATGGATTATCCGTTTTAACCGGCGGCCGTGGGGAGGACAACCTTTGGGAAGAAATACCGGAACCGATGATCAGTAGTTTACGATCAGTGGTCTGCCGGCCTCTTTGATCCATTGAAGTTTTTAGCGGAGCAGCCGCAGGTTGATGAGCGATTGGAGTCAACATTTTATCGGTTACTAAGATTATAAAAGCAATACCGGCGTTTTACAAAAACATTATCGAAGACCGGTAACCACCGGCATAAATGGTCTGGATAATTAACAACCTTCTGTTGTAAAAACCTATTTTTATCCAATTGGTTTTAGCTGGGTTAAATAAATTGAAATGCGCGTTAGGAAGCGCTTTAAGTGCAGATAATCAAACCGCACATCAATTCTAACAATGACTAGAAAGGTGGTATAAAAGCAGAAAAGCAGCAAATAAGCTAATCTTCAATTTTTGATGAATAAAACTTTCTGAAATGATCGCTGTTTAAATATCGCTCCAGCGAACGCAATATCGCCGGTCCAATTAATTACGGATAAATAATATGTTACTAGCCAAACAAATTTCAATTACTTATTTTCTAAAACTGATCAAATGGGATGTACTGGCTATCTTCCTGTACGCTTGTTTGGTCGGCGCATTGGATTATCTTACTTTCTTTAAAGACCTGACCATCCCATTGAGCGTATCTGCAATGGTTGGAACACTTTTATCCCTGCTGCTGGCTTTCCGCACAGCGCAATCATACGAACGTTGGTGGGAAGCGCGGGTTATCTGGGGAGCCATCGTGAATGACAGTCGTACGCTCATACGTCAATTGATTCAGTTTCTTCCAAATCATGATAAAAAATCAACTTATATCAAGGAGTTTGCGACCCGCCAAACTATTTGGTGCTACGCATTGGCTGAAAGTTTAAGAAAATGCCCTTCATCAGAGAAAGTGGATCAATACATCGCTCAGTTAGGTACCGATAGTAATAACCGGCCTAATCTTTTGTTGTCGGCGCATGCTGAACAATTGCGTGCCTTAAGCGATCAATACAATCTTAACGCGAACAAACAGGTTCAGTTAGACAACAGCATCCAACGGTTAACCGATTCCATGGGCAAATGCGAACGCATAAAAAACACGGTGTTTCCCCGTGCATATAGTGTACTGATTCACTTTTTAATTTATGTACTTACGACTATATTCCCTTTCGGCCTGGACGATCATCACTGGGCAATCGAAATTTGTTTAGCAACCATAATTCCCGTATTGTTCATCGCTATAGAACGAACTGCAATATTAATGCAAGACCCTTTTGAAAATAAGCCCACGGACACACCAATGACAACCCTTGCTGAAACAATAGAGCGCAATTTAATGGAAATGGCGCATATGCCGATACCAGCGCCAAAAAGCAAGCAAGCAACTTTTTATATCATGTAAAATTTAAAACGCGGTAAAATATAAATTCTGTAAGTCGAGTAAACATTGAGTTATGGTTTGTTTTTTTTAAATTGAACGAAGGTCATACTTTTGGGGTATCCAATTTTTTGATTTCAAATGTTTAATAAAAATTTAGGATTATAAAATAACATACTGATTAGTAATTAATTACATACACGATCACTCCCGCTGTTAATCAGAGGGTCGCTGGTTCGAGCCCAGCCTCAGGATCCATTAAGTGCAAAGGTCTGGATGAACGAAGATAATAATCCTTAACAAGTTTAACAAATTACTACAGGTCAAATATCGTTCTTTAAAATGGGAGTTCATCCTTATCAGGTTCCGGCGGCGGCAATGCGCCCGTTGGAAGCGGAATGTTGTTGACGATATACAGGTTAAGAATGTCTTCCCTGTCCATAAAGATGATCTGCCTTCGCTGAACTGCGTCCAACTGCGAACCGAGCCACAGCCTGGCCGCTTTGGTGATCTCCCCGCCTGCGACGATGATGACGTGGTCGACCAATACGTTTTTGCCGATATCCGGGTCGAAAATGGCGAGCCCCAAAAGCATCAACGACTGATTGTAGACTTCAGCCACGCTATTGTTCCCTGTTTTTGTAACTCCGGCAGAATCGATCTTTCCTTTTTTTACCTGAATCCCAAAATACAAAAGATGCTGCGTCGGTAGAACGTATTTCATCCAGACGTCCTTGCCAAATTCAAGTTGCTTATCTTTATGGCCCGTGACGGTCACCCGTTGGAATCTCAGGTGACGAAACAGTGGCAGAAGAAGCGATTCTATCAATTCATCTTCACTGATCCTATCGAGATATTGAGTCAACTGTTCTTTTCGTTTTATCTCGGCAGATGACAAAGGCCTGCTTGGATTAGCTTCAGGCGACGACTCGATCGCAGATTTTGGTACGAGGGTCACCCGGCTAATGCCTTCATTTTCGAGGTGGCGCACAGGAAGCTGGAAATATTCCAGCAGTACCTTTTCCCAGTTCTCCAGGTCGTTGCGTACTTCTACGAACCGTGACACATCAACTGCGAAGAATACGGTATAAAAATAGATACCGCCATCCCAGTTGTCGTAACCGGTCTGCCGGATCGCAATTTCTGAGCGGGCTATCAGGCTGAGCATGTCCTGCATATCCTCCGCTTCGGCTAACTTTTTGACGGTATCGATCAGTGATCTGAATTCTGGTTCGCTATCTATCATTTTTTATAATTGATGTTCAAATATAAGGCAGCTCCCGCAGCTTCGATCGTGGATTGCACTTTATGAAATTGCGCGGTATCTAATTTCAATTGATCGTACGGCATATGTCCAATGATATTCAAAGCAGAGTCCGAAACATGCTTCATGCGTTCGATCACCATCTGATCCCTTCTCAGCGAATCCTTCAATTGCTGATTATTCTCCCGTATTTCATTTGTCGTCGCGTCATACCTTGTGTTCCCGATGAGTTGGCCGACATAAAAAGTACCTGACAATAAAGGAATAGCGATACCCAAAAGTACCGTCCAAAATAATTCATGTTTGATAGTATAATGTCCTGAGTTTAGCTGAGTGGTGGTACTCCTGCGTGTTGCCATAAAGATGAGCTTGAATAATTTAGGTTTAAAAGCTTTTCAACGAATTTACGTAATTTCTTATTGGTAATTCACCTTGCCGCTCTGGGATCAACAGCGAGTTTCATTAATTTGCGATTCTGTAACTTAGCATGAATGAACGACCGTATCTCAATTACTCCTCCTATCTATAATAACTACGCGACTTTGCCCTACGGTCAATTGACGTGGGATGTTTTTGAGAATTTATGCATGCGGCTTGTAAGTGCTGTTTACGGTGCACCACATGTGAGCAAATATGGATCGATGGGCCAGGGGCAGTCCGGCTTTGATATTTTGGTACGTGATCCGGATTCCGGTCGTTACCGGCTATACCAATGCAAGAAGGTGCAGAAATTTGACGGCGGTGACCTGCGAAGCGCCATAGCGAAATGGGAAAAAGATAAGTGGTATCCTGTTACGGACGAATTTATCGTGTTCAGTTCGGATGAACTGATCAACACCAGTTTTATCGATGAATTCGAACTGCAGAAAAAACGATTGGCAGTGCAGAATATTGAGTTGACCAAATTAGGCAGTAGTGAGATCGACCTGTTATTAAAAGGATTACCTGACATTGTCGAAGAGTTCTTCGGGGAGAGCTGGAAAATCAAATTCTGTATCCCAACTAAGCATAGATCCATAGATACAGGGGTGACTATACCCAAGAAAGTATATGCGAAGGTTCCGCATTACATAGAACGGAAGCTGGTAGACTTCAATAAAAAAAGCGATCTGTTTACGGGGCGTTCCCGGGAAGTACTTATCACTTTGTTCAGTTGTATCGAACACGCGCTGTTTTACGAGAAACCAGCCAGGTTGATCTTGAAAGCGGAGGCAGCTTCAGGAAAGTCTAAAGAGCTGGAGAACCTTGCATTTCGTTATACGGAAGATGAAAAACCCATTTATCCGGTGCTGGTCAGGCTGGTAAATTTCCGTTCCGATCTGCCGGCTTATGTTGCTTCATTTTTTAAGGATTGGGATAAGTTACCACCTCAGAATGTACTGATATTGTTCGACGGACTTGATGAGATACCTGCAACTTATTTTGATGACTTCGTTAAGGAGTTCAATCTTTTTTTACAGGCGAATAGTGCTGTCAACATTGTAGCCTCGATCCGTACGAATGTCTACACCAATGATATCGGCAACGGGATCGATGAGCAAAACAAATTGGTGCCGATGTATCTCAATGACCTTACCTCCTGGGAGGTCGCAGAGTATCTTGGAAAACGACTGGACAATAAACAATCACAGCGGTTTCAGGCGTTGTGCC
Source organism: Mucilaginibacter sp. P4_E8 (assembly GCF_056401495.1). NCBI lineage: Bacteria > Pseudomonadati > Bacteroidota > Sphingobacteriia > Sphingobacteriales > Sphingobacteriaceae > Mucilaginibacter > Mucilaginibacter sp. P4_E8. The sequence goes on along the minus strand of NZ_JBFUJG010000001.1, from coordinate 119,524 downwards.
AGCGTAAATGGGTCAAAGAACTTTTATATAATCCCTTTTATCTGTGTAGCCTGGTCGACCTCTTTTTGAATGACGAGGGCAATTTACCGCAGAACCGCACGCAGGTGATCGATAAGATCATTCAGTACAAGATATCCAGGGATAAAGATAAATATGGTGCGAAGTTGCCGGTTAACGAACTGATGCAGTTTGCAAGTAAGCTGGCGCTTTTTCTGACCCTGACAGGTAACAATGCCATTCCTGAAAAAAGCATAGCAGCATTTACTTCGCTTCCGGCGGCCGAGATATTCCGCTGTGGCCTGTTCAAGATAGAGGATATGGGTACCGGGAATATCATCCAATTCGAGCACAACAACTTCCAGGAGTACCTTGCCGCCCAGAAACTCGCAGGTTTGGAATGGGAAGTGCTGGATGACATCTTATTTCACAACACCGGGGCTTCGATGTTAAAACCGAAGATGTTCAATATGGCGAACTTCCTGTTTACGATCTTATCGGCTGATTCTGCTTCTTTCAATTTGCTGTTTGACAAAATCAAAACGACAAAATCATCGATCCTTCTCCAGTTCGAGCGGGATAAAGTTTCCGCGGATCTTAGGCTGCAGATCTTCAAAAGCATCATTCTCAGCGGTAAGGTGGAAGGGATCTATTACCTGAGCGGCGATTTTAATGGCCCGGATCTGTGTGACTTTATCAACTATTCTTCAGATGGCTTCATCTTTTTGTTAGAAGAACTCGAAATAGCTGATAAAGTAAACCACCTGTACTGCTTGTTGGATTTGATCTATTATTACCAGCAGACCAAGGTGACAAGTGCAGCAAAAAGTAACCTGTTGCGGATCATTCAACGGATCATTCTCACCGTGGACTATGATCATGCAGTTTATGACCGCGCCATAGATATTTTAACGATGTATCGCTTTTTTGACGTGGCTTTGCTTCAGGACACGATAAAGAAATGCCCGCTGATCGATCATTACATGGTCAGGGGCGCGGCCATTAAATATATCGATGAGGGCGATCTCCCGAACGAATACGAATATGTCTTGAGCAGTGACGTTTTTTTAAGAAAGGACTCTGAAAAAAGGTCGGCTGGCTTTGACCGGTTGTTGTTAGATTACGTTTACAAGCGGCTGAATGCCGCTAATGCCGTGGTGCTGCTGACCCATTTCACAGCAACAAAGAACCGGCAGAAGCAGTACAATTATTCTAACTTGTCAGATGCTGAACCTATCCTGGATAAGATCTATGTAAAACTGGGGCAGATCTTTCAGGCTACGCAGGATGAAGCTATCCTTAAGGCCTTCTTCGCTTTTTTATCGGCCTTAAGATATCAGCCGCACAAGGCTAAACAATGGGGAAAACCAATGGTGTTCTTTGACGCGCTGCCCGATCGGGCGGAATATTTCATGCCGCTATTTTTGAAACCCAGGGAGGAAGGTATCGAATATGTGCTCGGATACCTATTCAATGAAAATTTAGCAGAGCAGTTACTTTCAAAATTCGCTGCCAGCGAGATCAGCGAAGACGAGATCAACCGGTTCCGATGGTCTTTACAAAGCACCAACCGGGTCATGCACGATCATTTCCAGCAGAAGCTTTTAGATCGTTATGGTCAAAGATTCGCCTACAGGCCGTACCCGGACTGGGATCGCATAAATGCCGAAAGAGAAAAGCGTGATTTTATCCTGATCGGTGACCGGCTGGAGTTTTTGAAAGAAGCAAAAAACATTTATCGCCTCATTAACCAGGTGAAGGAAAAGCCGGACGATGACGAAAGCGAGAACCTTTTTACATTGGAGCACCACGAAAAAAAAGAGGTCCGGGACCAGGTGAAAAGCTCGATCGTGTTCAATGTTATCCATGCCTACGAGATCAAAGGTGGCTTCGGGGCATTCGAAAAGATCTTCGACGTAAAAGGCTGGGACTGGTTCGTCTTTCAACAGATCGAAGAATATTTGGTCGCTCAAAAACGGGATAAGATCGCTACTCACTTGTTGAACTATTATGGGGATTACCTGCTGCGCCAGATCGTACCGCATATCGATTTTGATAAGGCGGTTACCGACGGCGTTAACGGGGAATTTACAGTACATTTCCACAGCCAGCGTTTGGTGAATTATTTCCGTCATGGGGCAGTTAAGCTAAGCGCGGAATTGACACTTGAACTGCTCAAGTTGGATTACAGGGGACATTATCCGGATCATACGAGCGGGGATAAACAGGAAAAGCATCTGTTCGAATTGATCCATGATGTTTCAGACCCTGCAGAATTCAGGCGGTCGGCCCTACGGAACCTTGGCTCTGTTGTTTTAAGCAAGCATATCCGGGCCACGCATGCCGTTATTTGCGCACATTATGGTTTTCTGGAAAGCGCGCCGGCTATGTTGGATCTGTTGAGGGATGATGCCGTTGATGGCATTTTGAAGAGAGATGTGGTCGAGGCGCTGATAGAACTCACTGGGGATCCTTTTGTTTTTGAAACGCTGTTGCACGAATGGACAGCTATAACATCGGAGTGGCAGATCAAGGTGCTTGACTACGTCATGGCTGTAAAAGAATTTAAAGACCGCCTGATCCTTCTGACCGAAAGCTCGGACCTTCACCCTTTCCCTGAGGGTACGGAAATATTCTGGCGGCATTCTTTGCTGCGAAATGGGGTTATATTAGGTTCTCAAAAGGCAGCTTTAAAGCAATTCGACATTTGGAATGAACGATCGTCGTTGTCCCACTACATCACCTATACCTCAAACGATTTTGAAACGCTGATAACCGATCACTCGGATTGGTTCTTGGCGCAGTGTTTTAAGTTGATCAATAGGTGCGCACCTTTACTAAAAGAGCGGCGGAATGACCTATTGGAACTCATTGAAGAGATAGCCAGGAAATGTGCGGTAAGGGACCAGGTAACTTTTGAGAACGGTATCGCCGAATACGAAAGGATCATAGCAGCTCATATCGCTGAATATCCGGACGTGATCTATTTAAAATGGTATGAGCGTCGCTTGATAAAAAGCTATTACAACCATGTCTCGAAATATGAGACCGAAAAAAACGCTTGGGAAATCATAAACAGAATTGCAAGTTGATCTTAACGACATAAGTTTGGAATGGAATTTATTAACTTTAGAGAAACGTCTGAGACACCTAACTATGAGTACGAGCGAAAGTAAAATGGAAAGGAATTCGGTATCGGATCAGCCATACGAGATTTTACTCGCTAAGTCCCAAACCTGGAGCGGCCGTTTCTATGCCGGTACATGGGATAAGGTGAAACTCGGTTTGACTTCACCATTCGGAACACAGTCGGTTGGCTGAAAGAAACAGGTAATTTGTTACCGGTGTGCTGGGCCAGGGCATAGGTCTGGGTAAAGCCGTTCAAAAAGTGTAAAGCGTTTTGCTAATTAAAAAACGTATTTTCCTTTAATTTTCTACGAGGAAAATATCAGGACTCACTGCGGAAACTTCTCCAGCAATGCATTGATCAGGTTTTGAGATACATCTAATCCGGCAGTAACAAAGTCTTGGGCTTGAATTAACGGGATGATGGGTTGTACAGCACGTATTTTCTTTACTGCTTCCGCATCAATTTCTTTAAGCGATAGATAGCGCATGTAAGCTGTGAAGTACTTTTCGTCCTTGAGCATAGCTTTGTTGCAAAAATCATAATCCTCAGTTTCTCGTTCTGTAACACGTTTGGCAAAATAGGTGGCCATCCCTTCCTCCAGGTAATTTACACGATTGGGATCATCTGGGTCAGTGTCCTGTGGAACAGGTGAAAGCAGGTGCACAACTTCATGGGACAGTTGGAAGATGCCATCTTTTCTATCGTTCAATGCACCGATACCGCACAGTTCGATCTTATAAAACTCTTCTCCTGATAAAATATCTTTATCATGCATAACCATTCTGGGAGGGTGATTATGATAGTCGATGCCGATGAAAGTATAGTCTATCTTAGGGCCAAAAAGTTCTTCTGCCTCTGCAAGAAAGATGGGTTGTAAGTTGACATAGGCCTGCATGTTTTCTTCCTGGGTACTCATGATTGTTTCTTGTTTAGATTTTGCTGGCATGATACTAAGATCATGCTACAAAATTAGCATAATCCAAGAGACTGGCTACTTTAGTTTTTACAATGGGACTATATCCTCACGAATGTAGTTGCGCGTTCTTTTAAATTTCAGATCTCAAAAAACTTCAGCTCTGACGATTCGGGTCATCCGCTAAGTAGCGGATACTAGGATAGACCTTTAATAACAGGTCGAATACTTCCCTGTGCAACACTTTATCGGTTACTTTTCTTTAGAAAAGTAACCGGGCGTTATTTCCTCGGCAGTCTTTAACAGATCAAAGCAAGTTTACTTATTCATTTAACACGTCTTTAGCAGTTCAGTGGCTTTCCCGAATATATAAAATTGAATTATATGCTCGCTAATAGATTTTTGTATGTAGACAAACCTCCTGTAATTAATAATATACCGGACCGTACCCGAACTTGAAACGAACGATTCGAATAATACGCGATAGATGAACAGCCTAAAAACACAAATTACAGGACATTTTATACTTTACGAGGTTTTCAAGGTTACTACCGGGGAGGTTGTCGGAGAACTTGTGATTGCAAGGGACGAGCCGGAACATGAGCAAGCGCTCAAAAGAGAATTGAAAATTCTTGCGAAGCAACTCGGTTTCAAGGTAACTGAGATTCAATCACGTGTCCTGGGTAAGCATTAGTTCAAGAATTCATGTGTACATTTTTAAGTTTTGTTCTGACTCCCCCACAATTAGGTATGTAGAGGAATCGACGCCTTAAATAGTTGGTTCGAATTTTGTACAGTTAGGGATCATTAAAAGTGTTCTAATTCGCCTAAAACGCGTATTTGTTCAATTAAGTGGTTCGAATTCCGCCCAGTCAGGGGATCACAGGTCAGTGCTTACATTTTCGATTCAAGTTAATAGTGCTTCAGAATCTCAGTTAAATGGCATAAAAATCAATCATTTTACTTTAATTGATCGGGCGTTCAATACCATTTCCTGACCCCAAGTTGCCATATGTATCAATAAAGGCCTAACGCTTTTCCCCAACTCAGTTAAGGAGTATTCTACACGGGGCGGTATCTCCTTGAATTCCTGGCGGCTGATCATTCCATCCGCTTCCAGTTCTTTCAGTTGTTCACTCAACACTTTCCGGGATATTAAAGGCATCCGTACAGCTATTTCACCAAAGCGTCTGGTATGGTCCGACAGATTGTAAAGGATGATCGGTTTCCATCTTCCACCGATCATAGTTATCGTCGCCGTAACCGGACAAGGGGTATTTTCCATTTTATTTTCCATTAGTCACTTTTAGGTTACCACTATTTCCCATTGTTACCAAAATGTAACAGTTACTTTTTGAAATCATCATTAGTAACTTTGTGTAACAAAAGTAATTAATAAATATAAATTTTAATAAATTATGATCTTAGTAACAGGTGCAACAGGGCATTTAGGAAATGCAGCAATCCAATCACTTTTAGAAAAAGGTGTTTCGGCCATTGAAATAACCGCTTTGGTAAGAGATGAAAACAAAGCAGTAAATTTGAGTGAAAAAGGTGTTCAGCTAAAAACAGGAAATTACAATGACTACGATTCGCTTGTAGATGCCTTAGAGGGTGTAGACAAGCTCTTCCTGATCTCTTCGAATGATGTGACGGCAGATACGCTTGCGCAACATAAGAACGTAATTAACGCCGCTAAGAAGAATGGTGTACAGCACATCCTTTATATCAGTCAGGAAATTAACGACGATGAAAGAACAGCCATTCCATTCGTGATCAAGGCACACAGGGGTACTGCCGAATATATCAAACGGTCCGGATTTGCCTATACTATCTTTAACGACACGCTTTACGCTGACTCGATCGACAAGTTTGCCGGAGAAGGATTTTTAGAGAAGGGTATCTTCTTTCCCGCCGGTGACGGCAAGGTTCCCTTTGTTCCCAGAACGGATATTGGCGAAGCGGCAGCTGTAGTGCTGACGACTCCCGGACATGAGAACAAAACGTACGCGATCACCGCCAATACCGCTTATTCGTTCGAAGATATCGCAGGCTTCCTGACTGATATTACCGGTAAAAAGGTACCCTATCTGAAGCCTGACCTGGATACTTACAGCAATGCACTTAGCAATGCCGGCGTTCCGAAAGAGGTTGTCGGATTCTTAGGCGCGTTCTCTACTGCGATAAGTAATGGTGAATTCGATACACAGAAAAGTGATCTTGAATATTTACTAGGAAGAAAACCAACGGAATTAAAGAAGTTCCTTAAATATACTTATGGTAAATAAGTAGCGGAAAACGGGATAGACTTATAGAACGGCGGACCATTTAAGTTGGTAGGCCTTTTTTCCATCACTTGCTTAATGGGAGAGGTATCATATGCGCTAATAATCCAAAGCAGTACTTTGTGCTTATTAGATAAAATACATTTGCTTTTTTCAATAGTCAAGCCTATATTTTCCAGATAGAAGGCTTGACTATTTAATGACAAGAGTTCTGTGTCAAATAAAATCGAGTTTGCTTGTCGTTTCAATGTTATTCAATAGCTTCAATTGTTCCACTAATTGGTTCGAACTCTGCCCAGTCTGAGGATCATTCTCTTGCTTAAATTTTTTATTTTTTGATTTTCAGCATCTCATTAATGGAAAAAATCCCTGTTTCCGGGCGAAGCAGGGATTTTAAAGAAATTATACTTTTGTAAAATTATTAATGCCCTATCGGTGAAACCTAAACCTGCGGCTTTTCGGAAGCTCGCGCCATTGCTTGCGTGTCGACATACTCCCTAACGTTAGTCACTTTGCCATTTTGAACAGTAATGGCAATAACAAAATGGTCCTCGAACTTTTTATTCGTAGCTTTAACCCTCCCTGTGCTGAAGCCAATAACCAGAACCCGGTTTCCCTGCCCTACAAATTCTGGGGCCTCCGGGAATGACGTTTCCAGCTTTTCGGTGGACTTCTGAATTAAATCCAATAATCCAGCGTGCCCGCGCCGGTACCAGCCAGCGGCCAGTCCTCTCCCGGAGTTATCCACTCAATATCTTCGGCCGCAAGCGTCAGCAAGCCTTGCTCATCACCCCGGCCAAACGCTGCAAATAAATCCTCCACCATTCGGATATTATCCCGTGTTTCTTTGTCTTTCATTTTCCATTAATGAATTAAAAAATTTATATCCCATCTGAGCAGGAAATTTGCTTGCCTGAGCCTCTGTGCAGTTTTTTAAAGTTTAATAAAATTCTGACTGTTTAGCGGCCATCTAAACTGCTGTAATTTCCCACCGGCTGCAAGCGTGCCGAGGTCGATGGGCACAAAGCCAATTTTACTGACAATTTCACTCACGATAGCTTTCGAATTTTTATCGTCGCCGGAAATAAAAAGAACCCTTTTCCCGTTTCCAACAGCCGGATTTTCGGCAAGTACCTTTGCAAAGAGGGTGTTAAAAGCTTTTACAACTTTTGCGCCAGGTAAATAATTTTGAACAACTTCACTTGATGCCAGTCCGTCGTCTTCAATTCCGTCACCTTGTTCAAAACGATTGGAAGCGTCGATCACGATCTTTCCGTTCCAGTCCGTGAGTTTTGTAAGATCTTTGATATTTGGCCAGGGTACTGCTATCAAAACAATGTCCGCTGCAGCAGCTTCGGCCGCTGTTACAGCTTTTGCTCCGGTTCCAAGTTGTGAGACAACACTGGTAAGTGTTTCAGGTCCCTTGCTATTGCTGATCAAAACCTGATAACCATTTGCCAAAAATTGAGTGGCTGCGGCTTTGCCGATATGCCCGGCGCCAAGGATGCCTATTAATTTCATAGTGTAATTCTTAATATATTTACTATATGGTTTGGTAAACCACCGTTAACCATAGATATGATTAACTGACTTTAATTTTTAGCTTTTCGAATTAAAAACCATACATACCACCCGAAACTGAAATTTGCTCTCCTGTGATCCACGCTGCGTCATCGGAAGCCAGAAATACTGCCGCTTTCGCAATATCTGCGGGTTGTCCCCTGCGTCCAAGGGGTGTTTTTTCAACAAACATCTTTTCGTACTCACTGCCTGCAGTAACGCCCGCGCTGGCTGCACCTTCCGTATCCGTAGCGCCCGGCAAAATAGAATTGATGCGAACGTTTTTTGCACCCAGTTCTTTCGACAAAGCAATGGTGAAAGCATCTAATGCAGCTTTCGTTGATGAGTATAAGGAGGCATTCGGAAGTGGGTATTTACTGGCACCCGAACTGATATTGATGATGTTTCCGCCCCTATTGCCAAAAAGTTTCAAAGCTGCCTGGATAGTCAATACGGGTCCTAATACATTGACATTGAAACTTTGGTGGAAATCTTCTACCGAAATGAGTTCAATCGGTGCATATCCCTGAGATACCGCGTTATTTACTAAAATATCCAGCGTGCCGAAAGCATTCTTTGTTTCTTCAAACAGTCTGGTCACATCGGCTTCTTTAGACACATCGGCCTGCACCGCAATGGCTGTGCCTCCATTGTCGGTTATGGCTTTCACTACTTTATCTGCGCCCTCTTTGCTTGAGGCATAATTTACTACAACCTTTGCGCCTGCTGCAGCAAAGTGTTTGGCGATAGCTGCACCTATACCTTTGGAAGCACCGGTAACTACCGCTACCTTGTTTTCTAATTTACTCATGATTTTTATTATTAATTATATTCAAATCCTCCAGGTTTTTTCCGTTCTGAAGCACATTCAAATATGCTGCATCATAACGAACTGCATGCTGACATGAATCATTAAATACACCCAATAAATGTCACCTCAAAGTGTTGACTTAAATCAAAAAAATATGGTAACTGATTATAAAATAGGTGTTTAAGGCAGTAGTGAAAAAATCAAAGATGTAGATCGTCTGAAAGAACACAACGGCCTATATTCCATGTTGAGCACTGTTTCCTATCCAGGGAAGTATAGTGTTGGTAAATTACGAATTGGCGTTCAAAGTAGAAGTAATTGACAAATTACCCTTGCGAATCCAGACATTGATCAGGCAGATTTTTTTATTATCTTGGGAAGAGAAGATTCCCGGTCGATTCAACTTAACAGGACATTTGTATAATAGCGAAGCCTGAAATTGCTAAACGAACTATTTTAAAGCGTTTTTCTTTATCCTGCTCAAAGTTTCAGATGATAAACCAAGATACGAAGCAATCATATTTTGCGGGAACCGCTGTAGAAAATAAGGATAATCGCTAATAAATTCTTCGTAGCGCTCTTCAGCCGAATAGCTAATATTCTGTATTCTTTTCTGAGATGCAATGGTGTTGTTTTGACTGATCACGTTCGACATCGCTGAAAAGGCAGGGATTTGCTTCAAAAAATCCTCAATTTCCGCATTGGTTGATTGCAGAATATCCAGACCCTCCAGTGCTTCAATATTAAAGCGACTTGGCGTTAACCGGTAAAAACTTTCAAAATCGGCCAGCCACCAATTTTCGACCGCTAATTTCAGAATATGTTCATGTCCTTTTTCATCTACCGTAAAAGTTCTGGCGGAACCTTTCACAATAAACCCAATATATTTGCATACGTCTCCTTCTTGTAAAAAGTATTGCCGCTTTCGGAGTTTTCTGGGTTTGAAATGTGCTGTCAACAAATGCTTATCATCCTCGGAAAGCACTTTGCCTGATATTTTTTGAATGTAATCGAAAAACGCTTCAAAATTGGACATTGTACAAATATATAATTATGCGCAATTTACTCAAGCTGCTGCTAAAAGACTAAAATTTATTTAGTTGCATTGCCTGCATGATACTTAAATACTATGTGTCACATTTTCTTTTTTGGTAATTTGAGTGAAGCAACAAATAATCCCTGCTTCGAGTTTTACTGCTTTACACTATTCTTATACCGAAATTATATTGGAAACTATTCGTGGAGCAGCGTTGGAATTTACGGCATAAAAAAGGCGTAAGCTAAGGTGTAGTTTCAGCTAATATTCTTAAGCTTTCGACAAGCTGGGTCGAATTCTGCCCCGTCAGGGGACGAAATCTAAGTTCCCGAGACTGGGCTCGCAAGTTTATTACCGTTGGTTTTGATGATGCCTTCATCTTCGTTATCTGACAATATAGAATAAGTACTTCCCATAATGATCAACTTTTGACCAGTGTAATTTTCGGGTGGAACGACATTTCCGCCTATCTCTTGGTGAACCGGTACCCATTCGCTGTCGGGCGTGTTTTGTTTGCTTTTCATTATCCTGCAAAGATTAAGTATTAGCAAACTACTCAATAAAACCTAAAAATCATGTGCAACTAACGGGTTAAGACATCAACCATCCTGGCCTCTCCTTCCTCAAATTGGCAAAATACTTTTCAAAGTTTTTTCATGAACTTGATTCCATAAGTGATCACCGATGGCTGCCCATCCGCCTTTACATCCCCGATAAGCCGCTCCGGTTTCAAGGTAATTGAAGAGGTGCCCAGCGAGAAAACCCTTACTTCAGGGGTAATGCTGAATTTGGAGGTTTCAAACCCAAGGGTTCCGATGGAAAGATAGGCTATCGTGATGTTTTCATTCCAGCCTTTGTCGTAATTAAAATCTTTTACCAAAGCCTGCGTCGCTACATCTTTTCCATTATTATGCAGGTACATATATTGCGCGCCAAATGCTGTTGAAAGCACGCTCATCCTGAGTTTTGGATTGAGCAGGATAAGCCATTGCGCCCTGAAATAAACAGAGGCACCGACAGTGATACCCCCGGCAGAAATTTGGTTATTTTCATCGCTTAACCAGTTGGCAGTTGTTTTGGCCGATGGGCTGAACAGTATATCGGCCCCGAAATCAAAATCCACGAAATTAAAAATGGGGTCATAATGCGTATCGATGTAGTTGCCATAATGGTCGTAGTGATTGGAAAATATGCCGTCCCTTAATGCAGGAGTTCCGAACAACGATTTCTTTTCGATACCCAAGCTAAACAATGTGCGGCTCACATCATGATCAAAGCCTTCGGCGGCATTAAAAAAGGGTACACCCGTTTGCGGTGGTGTTTGTTCATATTTCCAATGGGTGGTTTGTATCGCCCCGTAGCCGCCTATCCCAACGTACCAGCCTTTGCGTTCCTTTACATTTTGCAATGCCTGTTCTTTGGTTTGTGCCATGCTTAAAAACGGCAGCGCTGCAAACAGCAGCAAGGAAGTGATTTGTTTCATAATGGAATAATTTTGTTGATGACTACTCAAAATTACCCCATACGGATAGCCATGGAAATAGAACAAAAGTTACATTTAGTACGGTCGTCGGTGAAGATTACCCCTGCTTGCCAAATATTTTGTTAATGGCTTCTGTACGATTCTGCACGTGCAGCTTTTCGTAGATGTGATGAATATGCTGCCGTACCGTCCCGGTGCTGATAAATAACTGGTCCGCGATTTCTTTATACAAAAAGCCTTTGGCCAGCCTGCCAAGAACTTCCATTTCACGTGTGGAAAGTTTATTTTGCTCGTCAGATGCCCTAAAGGAATTCACCACTTTGCGTGCGATAGATGCGCTCATCGGCGATCCGCCATCCTGCAGGTCTCTCAATGCTTCAGCAATCTTACCGGGCGATGCGTTTTTTAACAAATAGCCGCTTGCTCCGGCAGCCAGCGCTTCAAAAACCTGTTCACTATCTTCGTAAATGGTAAATACCATAAATTGCGTGGTACTACCTGCTATTTTCAGTTTCCGGATACAGTCCAGGCCGGTACCGTCGGGTAGTGAAATATCCATAATAGCCAGTTGCGGCGGATTGCTGAGCAGGCCCCGGTAGGCATCCGCGGTATTTTCATAAACGGCCAGGCAAGAAAAGTCGTTAGTTTGATTGATCATGAAACGGAGGCCCTCACGGATCTCGGCGATATCTTCTACAATACTGACCATAATTTTTTCCATACCGTAAAGTTCTTAAGTTTCGTACAATCATTGCGTATAACAAAAGTTATACGGGTAAGGGGACCACAAAGCGCAACCGGGTTCCATCCTTACTTATAACTTCCATGCTGCCGTTCAACTGTTCCATCCGGGATTGCATATTTTTCAGCCCGTTACCCAAACGCCGCTTTCCGTTATTTTCAATTCCCTTACCATTGTCCTGCACCAATATCTCCAGTTGTCCATTATTGGAGATGATAATTTGTACATGGGCAGCAGCTGCATGTTTGATCACATTGTGTACAGCTTCCTTTACCGCCAGGTAAACATTGCGGCGAAATTCCCGGTTCAAGGGCATGGTGCCCATTGGTTCATTTACCTTAAACGTATAGTTTATTCCGGCATTTTCCAACATATCTGCGGTACTTGCCCGGATATAGGCAACCAGGCTGTCCAGTGTATCCTGTTCGTCGCTCATCGTCCAGATCACCTCGTTCATTTTTCCGATGAGTTCTTCAGCGGCTACACCTATTTTTCGGGATGTTTCATTTGGAGTTCCCATGGTACGGCTGAGAAAGAGCATCCTGGTGAGGCCGGCCCCCATGTCATCATGCAATTCCTGGCTGATCCTGCGACGCTCCTGTTGTTCTCCTTCCAAAACAGCTTTTAAACGTTCGCTTTCCTGCTCGGCTTTCAATACCTGTAGCGCTTTGGTATTCAACTGTTGTTTTTGCAAATAGAACCGGTAGATCAGTAAAACCAGTAACGCGAGGAAAACCATACCGGCGCCGGTAACGATAAGCCACTGGCGCTGGCGCTGGGTTTCGCGCTCCTTTTGTTCCAACAGCAGGTTTTTTTGCAGGATCTCCCGCTGTTTTTTTTCAAGGCCGTATTTCGTTTCCAGTTCCTGGATATTTTTCAGCAGGGATGTATTCGTCAACAGGTTACTCACTGAGTCGTACCGGCTCCGGTAGATACGGGAGTTTTCAGCTTTACCCATCGCGATCTGCACATCCGACATCAGCAGCAGCATCTTACTCCATACTTCTTTCTGGTCATGCCGCTGCACAAAAAGCATACTGCTGTTCAGTAATTTTTCCGCGTCAGGATATTTCTTCTGCCAGAATAAGCCAAGGCATATCCCGTTAAGCGCATAAGCTTTACCCGATACGTCTTCAATGGCTTCAGCCAATGGCAGGGCCTGACGAAAATAAACTATGTACCGGTCCGGCTGGTTCAACTGGACATAGGCGTCGGCCAGACCTATCAACGCCGTTTCCTGGGAATTTTCATCGTTGATCTTCTTCCCGATACCATGCGCCCTGGTCATATAGTTGATAGACTCCTTTATTGCGCCAACATCTTTAAGGGCATTGCCAACATTAATACAGGCAGAGGCGGTGGCATAAAGGTCGTGATCGCTTTCAGCATATTTTAGCGAAAGACGGCCGTAAGTCAATGCTTTTTGCGACTGCCTGAGGTTACGGTAGAGGCCGCAAAGGTTACCATAAGCTAATGACAAATTCTGCGTGCTGCCCGCTGCTTCCAACAGGGGAAGCGCCTGCAGGTAATAATGAGCCGCGCGGGTGTAGTCTTCTTTATATTGATAAACCGCGCCCGTATTCATCAGCGATTTAACGAGTTGCTGCTTCAGGCCCGCTTTGCGGGAGATCTCTACCGCCTGAAGGTTTAATTTTAATGATTCATCAAATTTGCCCTGCACATTTAAAACCGCCGTATAGTTAGCAATGTAACGCACTACGCCGGCGGGATAATGGATCTGCTGACTGAGGTCGCGGGACAATTGGTAATAATAAACGGCAGAGTCCGGCCGGTTGCTTTCATACTGCTGGCCAAGGGTGATCAGCATTTGAGCTTTCACGGTGTCATCAGGTCGTTTGCTTAGTATTCGTTTCAGGCTGTCTTTGTTCAGGCCGACCTGCATTTGCGCGGCAGCGGATAGTACAAGAAACAATACCATAAGGCCGGTCAACGGGGCGAACTTCATAGTTTAGCTACATTATGCCTGGACGCTAATTTATTGATTTTATGTAACTTTTGTTCTATTGCCGGCCATTGTCCCTGCGGATAATTTTGTCTTAAAGATCATCACTAAAAATTATCCTTATGAAAAAGTTCAATTTTATCTTAGCAATTGTAATCATTATCGGTTTTGGCGCCTGTAAAAAAGAAGGCACCGGGGGTGCATCCGGTAAGGCAATCACCGATGAAGCCACCGCGAAAGCAGCCTTTTTAAAGATCAATAATTTGTGGACAGCAACACTTGAACCGATGATCGCTAAAACGGAAAAGACCTATAAAGATGAGACGATATCCGGGCCTAACGGTGGGCAGGCGGTGATAAATGGCCGCTACTATAAAACGAGATTTTCGTCCTCATCATCAAGCACCAGCACTACTAATTTTGATATGCTCATTACATTTAAGAACTATGTTACTGATGGGATGACGCTGGATGGCACGGTACGATTTTTCGAGTTCAGTGAGTCGCGCTCCGCTTGTTCATCCTCGGGCTGCGCGTTTACAAACCATTACAGTATCAGTTATGACACCAACGACGGCTCGGACAACAATTTCCCGCCGTTAGGCATTCAGTTCGACAACAATGGCAGCAAGGTAAATGACAAAATCCTTATTGAATCAGGCAAATCGGACAACTTTCGCTGGGGAATCACAGTAACCAACAGTGCGGGACAGGCTTTTACATTTAATTATTGAAATAATATCCCGGAAATGCCAAAAGATCATGGTCAACGCCGGGCAGCATTGCATTTGGGTCGCCGGGCCGGAAGGTTCACATCAAACGAAGGGAGGAGTGGTTCAAAGATCCCGTGCGTATCAATCACTTGTTTTTAAACAAAAGAGCCAAATGTGCCGGCGCATTGGGATATTCCGGCCGAACGTCAGGGTCGCACAGCTCACGCATCCCGCACGGCAAACGCAGGTTCAGCTATCGTTGAAGGTAGGTTGAACTGGACCCTTACAGCCATTCTTTGGGCAATTGATCGGTGCGCTGAACGAATGGGGCTTTCAGTACCGGGAGAAGATCGGGAATGAACGGTCTGCCGCTGTATCAGGCGAATAGCTTTTGGATGGCAAGAGCCGGCACTCATTATTTTACTATTATAAAATTCATTTTTGAAAAACACCTGCGTCTTCATAAAATTGAATACGCAGGTATCGAGCCAATTGCACTTGTTTTGGCTAGGCGTTAAGCTGCCTTGATTCGACAATCACAAAATGCGCGACGCGCTCTTTGATCAGCCATTTCGCCTCCTTCAAAATATACTGGTCGTCATAGCGGACACTGTAATCCGTAAGAACGCTTTTGCCGTCAGATTCCCTGATCATTTTGATCTGGGAGAAAGAAACACCGGTAGCGCTTTGGCCGTTGATAGTCACAGTATGCGGTCCGTTCAGGGTAAAATATGTTTTTACCTGCGAAGCATGCCCGTTAAATTCTTTTGCCAGGGTATCCGTGCCGGTAGTGCTGGCTACCAGATTTCCGCCCATATAAACGGTATAGGTAGCATCCGGCACAAATAAACCCATTACTTCCGAAATTTTCTTTTCATCGCCCAATGCGGCATAAGCATCCACCAGGTTTCTTAGTTCTTCTTTGATTTTGATCGTATCCATTGTCATAATTTGAATTGTTAATGAGCTTTATAAATCAGTTTGTCTGATCGCTAAGACTTGACTTCCTTTTTCATTTATTAGCAGTGTCAGTCAATTATTCAAAACTATGCTATATTTGCTTACATTTTATTAGTTGTTACCTAAAGGTTAGTCACTAACTCCGATAACATTATGAACGAAAAAAATCAAGATGACCTGCAAAACAAGGAGTTTACCGATGAATGCACTGCGATGCTGGCTGCAGTAAGCGATACCTTATATGTCATTGGGGGCAAATGGAAGCTGATGATCATCATAGCCATGGCCAGGGGCAACAACCGCTTTACTGAACTCCAGAAAAAGGTGAAGGGCATATCAGCCAGGGTACTGTCGAGTGAGTTAAAAGAACTGGAACTTAACGGCTTTATCGTGAAAAAGGTAGCCGTAGGGTATCCGGTAACCATTGAATATGAATTATTGCCTTACAGCCATACGCTCGAGGAGTTGGTTGGTGCAATGACAAAATGGGGCATGCAACATAGAGAAAAGATCAAAACAGAACGCTCGACAAGCAAAGCTTCTCAAGTATAATCTAGAAACTGAAGAACCGCTACTTCACTTTTGGCTTGCTCAGGCCATTCAATAAAAACGGGGTGATAGGCAATAAGGCTCAATAGCAGATGCTGGCGCTGGTCAGGCCTGGCATCAGCAGGGCGAGTACAGTGCTTAAAGGTGCGAAAACCAGCCAAGATCGCCCACGAGAAACTCGTTGAAAAGCCAAAGAAAAAAGTATCTGCCACTGATTTGTCTGTGACTGAGATCGCCCGCAGTTTAGGCCCGAGTATTCTCTATAACTCAGCAAATTATCCAAAAAGCAAAACCAACCAATCGCCGTTAGAATTCAGTCTTCATATAATTAAGGTGCTGCGCAAGTTTCTGCAGACCATATCATTTTTTCCATAAGTGCTTTTCAAATAATTTAAACTCTTCAACTACTTGAACTTTTTTCCGGCACAAGCCCACGACCTTTGCTGTATGGAAAACATCAAAAGTATAGAAGAGACCATTCTCACTTATACGAGTGCGTGGAATGAGACTGAAAAAGAGACCATCTTGGAGAAGATCAGCAAATGTTGGGCACCGGCCGGTACTTACACCGACCGATTAACCGACACCATTACAGGGCAGGACGCGATCACGGAGCTGATCATCAGTTCATACGGACAAATGGGGCCACGAACGTTTCAGGTACTGGCAGAACCGCAGGTACATCATCAAAGCGGACGTTTCCGCTGGTTGGCTACCCGCCCGGAAGGATACCCGGTTGAGGGTATGGATTATTTTGAGTTTGACAACGAGAACCGCATCACCCGCATTGTAGGCTTTTTTTAAACAGGAAATCATGAAAATAACATTACCGAATATTGAACCGGGCCAAGGGCCTGTGTTGATGCTGAACATGATCAAGTTCAGGGACAAAAAGATCTACTTTGAACAGTACATACCTGCGTTTAATCGTGTAGTGCAGCAATTGGGCATTGAAGGTATCAGCGTAAAACTGGTGAGCGAGGTCGTAGCTAATATAATTGCCGGCGAAGACGAGCAATGGGACGAGATCGTAGTGGTAGAATATCCGAGTGCTGAAGCGTTCTTAACCATTGCGCAGAGCGAAATCTATCACGAGATAGCTAACCCGCTTCGTGAGGCCGGGACAGCGGAACTGAAATTGTTCATGACGCGCAAAATTGACTTTTAAAAGTTATAATTGCGAAATGTCAGAACTCATCCTGTCCAATTTTGCCTTGCACATAGCACTTGCTCCTGACGAACAGGAGCAAGTGCTTGCCTTGTTGCAACGTAAGACAGTTATCAAACGCAGTATACTGCTACGCCCCGGCGAAATCGAACGACATATTTATTTTGTTAACAAAGGTTGCCTGCGCATGTACCATACTGATAAGGACGGGCAGGAACATAACCTCTGCTTTTATCCCGGGAACTGGTGGGCCTGCGACATTGTAAGTTTTTTTAAAGCGAAACCGGCTACCAACTCCATCCAGGCATTGGAAGATACGGAGGTGTGTTACTTTTCCTTACCTGCGCTTGAACGGTTATTTGTCGAGGTGCCCAGGTTCGAGCGCTTTTTCCGCATCCTCACACAAAACGGCTTTGATATGTTTCAGCGGCGGGTAACGTCTAACCTGTCCAAAACCGCCGAGCAGCGTTACCGCGAATTCCGCAGGCATTACCCGGGACTCGAACAGCGTATCTCTCAAAAGCATATTGCTAGTTATTTAGGCATAACCGCTGCTTTTCTCAGCATGATGCGCAAAGAAAGGGGCCTGTGATATCTACACCTCGTTACCTGGCAAAAACCCGCTGTCAATTTAGTTTAGCTGATCCCGCCGGAACTGCACGGGCGAAACACTGGTGCGCTGTTTGAATAGTTTATTGAATGACTGTAGATGCTCACAACTAGTGCACGTATCCAAAACAAAGCATTTTGTATCCAAATTGCGTATTTCACTGAGATAGGTTTGGAGTTTCTGATGAACCCCTTGGTGGAGATTCTGATCAAAGCGCCTCCTCGTTCCGTTTCAAGCCCTCAGTCCTTTTTGATAAAATCAAAGTCTATACTTTTCGCACCGCCGGAAATGGTTGCTTTAATGGCGTTGCCGGACAGATAATAGGTGATTTTCTTTGGGAAATCATGAGCGGTATTTTCACAAACAAATCCATTGGCTGTAATGGCTGTCAGTTTGAAAAAGGTCGGTTCTTTATTTTCAGCAATATCGGCCACATAATACACAGTATCGCTTTTAACCACCAATTCCAGTTTTTCCGAAAACACCGTGTCGGCTCCTTTCATGCTGATCCCGAACCCGGTAAATTTTTCGGAAGAAATCCTTCTCCAGGTTTCCAGCGACGTTTGACCCGGTTTGGTGTTGGTTCGTTGCCAGGTACCGATCAACCAGTTTAATTTATTAAGATTTGGTTCTGTTTTCGTCTGGCTATAGGAGCGCGCAGGACAGTAAAGTAACAGTAACGGTAAAATGATTTGGTAAATTTTCATGGTCTTTTTGACAAACATACCGTTCATATCGCTACCTGTATTGTACAAATCCGACAATTCAGGTCATTTCTTCAGAAAAAAATTGGCCAGATCTTCTTTCTCGAAATAATAAGCGGACGGGTCTTCGCCGGTAAAGGCTTTGAAGTCACGAATAAAATGCGACTGGTCGTAATACCCCGCTCTATAAACGATTTCGTTCCACGGGACCTCCCCAAGCCTGACAAGCTGGAAAATGTAATTAAAGCGGATTATCCGCCCATAATACTTGGGGCTTAGGCCAACTTGTTTTTTAAACAAACGTTCCAGCCTGCGTTCGTTGATGCCAGCGATCCGGGCCAGATCTGATACAGCGATGCGGCCATTGCTCGTGAATATTAAATCCATTGCAATTTCCACGGGATTAACGGGAAACTGCTGATAGTCCAGGAAAAACCGGTCAAATTTTGCTTTGAGTTCCGCTTCGCCTGTAAATGGTAAGGCAACGTTTTTTAGCCTTGCTAATGCCGGGAAATTCAATGATTCCAGGTCAACGATCTTTCCGGTCAGGCGAGACATATCCAGCCCAAATAACTGCGCCAGCGCCAGCGGCTTAAATTTTACGGCAACCATACCGGAGATACCGGTGTTCTCGAGGTGGAAATAACGCTTTAGCTGCCCGGCTAATAAGGATTGGGATTGGGTGCACCAAGTGCCGCTGATATCCGTACGGTAAGGATCCTCGAAATGGAAAATAATTTCTGTAAAGCCATCCGGAATAATCTTTTGAGCGTTAACAATTCTTGAAGAATCTGTCACGACCCAATAGCACTCGATTAGCCTTTTTAGCTGCGGATGTGGCTCAATTCTGAAAAACACCATGAACGTTACTGACGTTTAGCACAAGATGAATTATCATAACCTAAATTTACTGCTTTTATCTTTATAATGTTAAACATTAAATATTATCTAAATAAATTAAACTTCACACCAAATTTATTCAAATATGCGATTACCTTTATTTGTCGCCATCGTTAGCATTGAATACCAGGAGGTCAGGCCCATAGCGAATATAGCACTATCAATTCCAGGAAGCGATTAACATCCGGCAATTGATACTACTCATGTCCGCTCTATTCACTTCACCGCACTTTCCTATCAAAAAGTATGTAAAACTGAAATCAACACAAAAGGAAGTTGAGTCATCGTGAAAGCACTTTATTTCCAACAAAATAACCTTTAGCGGGAATCATGAATTTGAGAAAAACTTTAATTTTGTTATTTATTTAAGTGATATGGTGACTATTATCAGCGTTTCGGATACCAATATTTATTGTCTGACTGGCCTGGCTGGTAAAGCTTGTTCCGAGGGCTACCTGTTCGTTCAGCGTACAATACATGAATGGGATTCCGGAAAACAAAGGTTTTCCAGCCATGGAGAAGGGCTTTGGCAAATCTTACTTGACGGCGAACTTATCGGAATTGGCGGCCTTAGCCGTGATCCCTACCTAAACGATGGTTTCACAGGCCGTGTCAGGCACCTGTATATTTTGGCGGAGTTCAGGAATAAAGGATACGGCAAACAGTTGCTCAGGCATATCCTCGCCGCCGCCAGCGGTCATTTTAATACTTTAACACTTTATACTGACAACCCGGTAGCCGCTTTACTCTATGAACATTTATTCTTCTATCCATTTACAGGATATAAGGTTACCCATCGTTTGGATCTGACGCAGGCATAGTGCTTTTTGCGTTGGCGTTTTTTCAAATACCAGCATCTGATCGGTTTATTTGTATATCATTCTTCACCCTGCAAGACAAGCCAGCCAGATTGTAGCAGGTGGTATCGCAAATAGCAGTCAGTAAAACAAGTTGATTTTTTTCAGCGTTTTGAACAGATGCTCAAAAGAACATACATGGACAAATCATCATCGCTGCCTACCAGATGCAGGTATTCTTGAAATACAAACAGACCTGTTAAAGCTATCAAAAAATAACAGGCTTGTTACGGCTGAAAATAGCGGACATATTGTACAGGTAAACGATGGCAATCTTATTGTTGAAGAGATCAGAAGGATTGCCCAAATCCCTTTCGACTCCCTTCAGGAAGGTTATTAGCTTAGTTCTTAAAGCCCGCAATTGCGCCTTTATATTTACTGGGAGTGATCCCCGTGTGTTTTTTGAAAAATTTACTAAAGAAAAACTGATCGCTAAACTGCAGTTGTTGGGCAACGGTTGCAACCGACAGACCGAGATCATCCAGCATTATTTTTGCCTCTATRATCACAATTTCATCAATCATTTCACCACAGGTCTTGTTGGTTAATTCTTTCACCATTTTAGTGAGGTGTTTAGGCGTTAAATATAGCGCATCCGCATAGAATTGCACCCCGCGTTCTTCCTTGAAATGCTGAAAAAGCAATTTTACAAACGATGATAATATCTCTTCTTTCCTGGTTAATTGTACTTGTTCATTTGGTCGGTATTTTTTAAATAAAGCGGCTACTTCAAACATGAAAATATTAAAGCCATGATGAATTATCTCCGTCTTAAACGGATGCTCATATTCCGGATCATCCGTTTTACGCAACATTTTCATAACTTCATGTAGTGCATCTGCATCTTCCTCCTGCAGCATCAGATAAGGATTGTTTTGCGTGGAGAAAAAATCAAAGGATGGTATATGTTTTTCGCTAAACCGGGCTTGTGCTAAAAAATCATGTGAAAAACTGACCACTATTACTATGAATTCATCGTTAGTTTTTTGAAACTGGTGAATTACATTGAAGGGAATAATCAGGAGGTTGTTCTTTTTTATGTGATAGTTAACCAGGTTAACTTGAAAATGCCCTTCTCCTGCAAGTACGAGGCCGATTGAAAAATGACCGGAACGTAAAGGCCTCCCCAATTTTTCCTCACTGGGTCTCAATTCATCATTCCTGAAAGTAAGAAAATCTTTAGCAAGATCCTTTCGGCCTGCATCAATACTAACGTCACTAATGGTATAAGTATGAATTGAAGGGGTGTCTGTTTTCATAAACCTAACTGGCGATTAACCCAAATAAAAACCCCAAATTAATTAAATTAATTCAGGGTTTTCTCCATCCTTATTGATAGCATTTTGATAGATACCAAAGTATTTTAATAAGCTAATCACAAATAAGGCGAAAACGACAAGTTAAGTTTTTGAAGATGGCCTGATGATCATACGCAGCACCTGGTCCTTTGTAATATAGGCCAGCATCCAGTTAAACAAGGTTTTAATACGGTTACGATGATTTACTAAATAAGTTAAATGGATAAACAGCCACATTGCCCAGGCAAAAAATCCCTTAAAATGCATTTTTAGCTTTGGCATATCTGCAACCGCTTTGTTACTGCCAATAATAGCCATCGATCCTTTATCAAAATAAGTAAATGGTTTAAGGGGATTGTTATTGGAAATAGCCATAAAATTATGGGCGAGGTTTTTACCTTGCTGCATAGCTACCTGAGCTACCTGGGGGTGGCCATTGGGATAGCTTAGATCGCTGGTTTGCAAAGCAATATCACCGATAGCAAAAATGTTGAAAAAACCATTTACAACATTATGCGCATTAACACTTAAACGGTTCCCGTTTCCATAGGAGCTTTGCGGAATACCCGGAAATACCTCGCCGGTAACACCTGCTGCCCATATTAAATTTTCAGTGGATATAACTTCACCAGTAGACAGCATTAACGTATCATTTACATAATCTGTTACCCGTGTGCCAAGCCTGATATTTACACCCATATCCTGTAATTTACGATAAGTATAGGTTTGTGAAGGTTCACTCATGGCAGATAGTAAAGTATGATGACTATCTACTAAATAAATACCGCCGGCATGATCAATAAGTTCCGGATAATCTTTGGGAAAAATACTTTTTGTCATTTCAGCAAACATACCTGCTATTTCTACCCCGGTTGGCCCTCCACCAACAATAACAATAGTAGTTAACTTTCTCTTTTCTGCAATATCCGTTACCCTGGTAGCCTTTTCGATTTGCAGAAGCAAATAATTACGCATATTGATCGCATCATCTAATGTCTTCATGGGTAATGCATTTGCTTCGATGTTTTTTTGGTTAAAATAATTGCTTTTAGTACCCGTAGCTAAAACCAGGTAATCAAAATCCATCTCACCTACATCAAGTAATACTTTATTCTCCGCCGGCAAAATTTCAACCAGCTGGCCCAAACAGAAGTTAACGTTCTTTTTACCCTGGAGTAATTTCCGGTAAGGATAGCTTATATTGGAAACCTCTAAAAAGCCTGTCGCCACCTGGTATAACAGCGGCGGAAAAAAATTATAATTATTTCTGTCAATCAGTGTAATATGATAACCCTGGCTTTTTAATAAATTTTTAGCCAGGTTTAATCCCGCAAAACCACCGCCTATTATCACTACCTTCTTTTGTTGCTGCTCCATAATTTATTGATTAATTAATGTGTTTATTACGCATCCATTGAAATAGCATGTGGTTGCCTTTTGTATTGCCGTCATACAGATCCAGTATCAATGCTCCCAGTTCATCCGGGTGGATATATTTATTTTGTGCCTTGCTTTTTTTCTTATCAGGGTCCACATACAAATGATAGTATTTCATATTGGTACTCTTAATTTCTTCATAAAACATTTTGGCCATTTCTTTTTGCATGCATAGCGATAAGCGGGCAAGTTTAGCCCCTGTACTCTTTATAGTATGGCTGGTGAAATCGATACTGATAAACATGCCATGCCGGGATTTTTTCATACCGCTAAAGGATAGCCTGGCAGCAACAAAAAAAGCAGTTATATTTTGTTCCATACTGTGCTCCCAATCTGTAATTTCTACCTGACTAAGTGGCTGAGTGAGGGTAGAACCTTCAAAACAGGCGATACTCAGATCTATTTTGCCAAAACGTTCGATGATGTCATCGGTAATTTCTTTCGCCCTGTAGAAATCGGGATAATTGGCCAGAAGGGTAATGATAGAGCCGTTGCCGGTAACTGCCTCGATTTGTTTGATCCATAACAGATCCTTAGCGCTTTGTGCCGGTACGATAACAATTGCATTTTCTTCCAGCAGCATTCGTGCAATGCTTATAGCTATCGCGCCCGTACTTCCCAATAAAACCGCGACTTTATTTTTTAATGACATTTTATAAAGATTAACTGCTTGTAAAACCAATGCAAATATTGGGATTAAGAGGGCGTGTATCCATGTCTGTATGTGGTAACAATATGTCTAAATGGCTCATTAATATACAAGCAAGTAGTTGATTGACAGGAAAATGTAAAAAACTTATCTATTGGCCATATTTACTGTTAATGCGACATATACACATACTTTCACTCCATACAGACATTTTTTAACGATGGTCTAACCCTCAACTTTGTGCCATTAATTAAAAGAAAACACTTTAAATAATCACAACAATTAATGCTCATCAGTATGAAAATGTCAATAAAAACCAATACGATACTGCTAATTTTTCAATTTTCAATAGGATTAGTAGCACTCACCTCATGCGGGGGAAGGCCGGCAGCCGGTGGCCCTGGTGCAGGGGCCCCCGGAGGGCCGACCGGCCCTGCACCTTATAAATCGGCAGAAGTATATGCGGGCCCGGCCACCATTTTTTACAGCTTCCCTGCCACTATTGAAGGCGAACAGAATGTTGAAATACGCCCTAAAGTTGATGGCTTTATCCAGAAAATATTTGTAGATGAAGGTGCAACCGTGCATAAAGGCCAGCCACTGTTTGAATTACGAAATCCGCAATACGAAGCCGCTGTAAGAAGCGCTGCTGCAGCTGTTAAGATTGCAGAAGCTGACGTTCAGACTGCCGAAATGGACGTAGAAAAGGTAAGGCCCCTGGTAGAAAGAAAGATCATAAGCGATTATGAGCTAAAATCAAAGCAGTATACCTTAAATTCTAAAAAAGCTTCTTTGGCATCGGCGCAAGCGGATCTGGTTAACGCTAAAGTAAATGTTGGTTATACCTATTTAATAAGCCCGTCTAACGGCGTTATCGGAAGCATACCCTATAAAGTTGGCAGTTTGGTAAGCAGTACATCGGCAAACCCTTTGACCACGGTTTACAACACCAATAATATTTATGTATACTTTTCTTTAAATGAAAAACAACTGCTTGAATTTTCAAGAACAGTAAAAGGCACAACTATTAAAGAAAAACTGGCCACCATGGCCGATGTATCACTAATACTGGCTGATGGCACGGCGTATCCGGCAAAAGGAAGGGTTGTTACTGCGAGCGGCCTGATCAGTACCGAAACCGGGTCAGTAAGTTTCCGCGCTAATTTCCCTAATACACTTGGGTTGATACGCAGCGGCAGCAGTGCTACCATTAAAATACCCGTTAACATAGAAAATGCCCTGCTTATCCCTCAAAATGCCACTTATGATATGCAGGGTCAAAAATTTGTGTATACCCTAAGCGGTAAGGACAGTACCGTAAATACCGGGATACGTGTATCTGCAAACCCTATAGGGAATTTATATGTAGTAGAAAGCGGCCTGAAAAAGGGTGATAAGCTTGTAGTAGAAGGTGTAGGTAACTTAAAGCCGGGCATGGCTATTAAACCGCTGCCTGCTAATACCGACAGCCTGTACGCAGCTGCCGGCAAACCTGTAACTACAACTACCAGCCATAAGTAGGTCAATTTACCGTCATGGTTCACTCAAAACTATAAAATATCATGCTTAAAATATTCATCAAAAGACCGGTCTTATCTACCGTTATATCGGTAATCATAGTAATACTGGGCGTATTGGCCTATTTAGGCCTGCCGGTTACCCAATACCCCGAAATTGCCCCGCCCACTGTTAAAGTATCGGCTACTTATACGGGTGCCGGTGCAGATGTAATTCAAAGAAACGTTATTGTACCGCTCGAAGAGCAGATCAACGGGGTAGAAGGAATGACCTACATGACATCTACAGCCACCAATGATGGTGATGCTACCATAACGGTGTACTTTAAATTAGGTACAAACGCCGATATTAACGCTGTAAATGTGCAGAACAGGGTTCAACGCGCAACTAATTTACTGCCTGCTGAGGTAACCAAAGCAGGTGTTACGGTGGATAAACAACAAAGCAGTAACCTGTTGATCTTCGCCCTTAAAAGTGATAATCCGTCGTACGACCAAACATTTTTAAGCAATTATGCCAACATCAACCTGATACCGGAAATTAAACGGATAAATGGCGTAGGCAGCGTGGTTTCATTTGGTACCAAAGATTATTCGATGCGCGTTTGGCTTAAGCCTGATGTCATGGCTACCTACGGTTTAACTCCTGCTGATGTGAATAGCGCCCTTGCAGAACAAAACTTTGATGCTGCACCGGGTAAATTCGGCGAAAACAGTAACCAGGTTTTTCAATACACTATTAAGTATACCGGCCGGTTGTTGGATACCGCGCAGTTTGGCAATATTATTATGCGTGCCAAAACCAACGGCCAGTTATTACGCTTAAGGGATATTGCAAGGCTGGAAATGGGCTCGCTCACCTATTCATCAACCATGAATACAGATGATCAGCCCGCAACGGTTATTTCCATAAGCCAAACCGCGGGCTCCAATGCCCAGGCTATTATTAAAGATGCTATAGCCACCCTGGATAAAGCTTCAACATCTTTTCCTAAAGGGATAAGTTATGTGCCCTTGCTGAATGCGAATGATTTTTTAAGTGCATCTATAGAAAAAGTGGTTCATACTTTAATAGAAGCCTATATTTTGGTTTTTATTGTCGTTTTTATATTTCTACAGGATTTTCGCTCTACCCTGATACCCGGTGTATCCGTATTAGTATCTATCATCGGTACGTTTGCCTGCCTCAGCCTGTTTGGCTTTACCATTAACCTGCTCACGCTTTTTGCCCTGGTGCTGGCCATTGGTATTGTGGTAGATGATGCCATCGTTATAGTTGAAGCAGTGCATGCCAAGCTTGATGAGGGTTATCAATCGGCATACGATGCGTCTGTTGATGCCATGAGCGAACTGGGTGGAACTATTGTAGCTATTACATTGGTTATGGCCGCTGTGTTTATACCGGTTTCTTTTATCAGTGGTAGTTCGGGTGTATTTTTTAAACAGTTTGGTTTAACACTGGCTTCGGCAATTGTCATTTCGGCTATCAATGCCCTAACACTAAGCCCGGCATTGTGCGCTTTGTTTTTAAAACCGCATGAAGAGCATGACGGAACCCGGAAAAGCCTGCTGCAAAGGTTTTATACCGCTTTTAATGCCGGCTTTGATGCCCTAAAAGGTAAATACCAAAAGTCGATAGGCTTCTTAAGCCGCAAAAAATGGATCGTTCCATCTTCAGTAGTTTTATTTACGGTGTTACTCGTTTTCTTTATGAAAACATCGCCGGGCGGTTTTGTGCCCAACGAAGATCAGGGTACCATTTTCGCCGATATCAGTTTACCTCCGGGTACATCTCTTGAAAAAACCATGGAGGTTGCCAATATGGTAGATAACATGGCTAAAAAAATACCGGTAGTTGCCAACCGGGCAAAAATAACCGGGCAAAGCATTATTAACGGCACCGGCAGTAACTTTGGCTTGCTGGTGTTTAAATTAAAGCCATGGGACGAAAGAAAGGGTGTAAAAGTTGATGATGTAATTGGCCAGTTGTTTGGTATGACAGCCGGGATAAAAGATGCCAGGATCATTTTCTTTGCACCGCCTACTGTGCCCGGCTTTGGTAATTCAAGCGGTTTTACCATTGAATTGCAGGATAAAACAGGCGGCAGTATAGAAAACTTCAGCAAAGTAGCCGGCGGCTTCCTGGGAGCAATAAACCAACGCCCCGAAATTTTATACGGCGCTACAGGATTCAATCCCAACTACCCCCAATATTTGATGAATATCAATGTAGCCAAAACAAAAGAAGCC
The DNA here is from genome assembly GCF_056401495.1 of Mucilaginibacter sp. P4_E8. Lineage (NCBI taxonomy): Bacteria > Pseudomonadati > Bacteroidota > Sphingobacteriia > Sphingobacteriales > Sphingobacteriaceae > Mucilaginibacter > Mucilaginibacter sp. P4_E8. The sequence goes on along the minus strand of NZ_JBFUJG010000001.1, from coordinate 91,992 downwards.
GGCATTTTAACCAGCGATCTGATGGCAACCATGCAGGGGTATTACGGTGGTATTTATGCTTCTAACTTTAACCAGTTTGGCAAACAATACCGGGTCATGGTACAGGCCGATGCTAAATACCGGAGTAATTCACAAAGCCTGAATAATATTTATGTCAGAAATTCTGCCGGTAACATGGCACCTGTATCAGAATTTGTTACGCTTACCTCAGTTAACGGGCCGCAAAGTTTATCAAGATTCAACCTGTACAACAATATATCTGTAATTGGCAGTCCAAAACCTGGCTTCAGCAGTGGCGATGCACTTACCGCTGTGCGGGAAACCGCGGCTAAAACCCTGCCTCCCGGTTATAGCTTTGACTACTCGGGCCTATCACGGGAAGAGGTAAAATCAGGCGGACAAACGGTTTTCATCTATATTCTTTGCATCGTATTCGTGTTCTTTTTGCTGAGCGCGCTTTATGAAAGTTACATTATACCGTTTGCTGTACTATTCTCGCTGCCTGTAGGCTTGTTTGGCACTTACCTCTTCGCTAAAATCATGGGCATAGATAATAATATATATATGCAAATATCTGTGGTGATGCTGATTGGCTTGCTCGCTAAAAATGCCATCCTGATCGTAGAGTATGCCGTTGCAAGACGAGAGAAAGGGATGACCATCGTTGCCGCCGCAATTGAGGCTGCCACTGCACGTTTGCGCCCGATACTAATGACATCGCTTGCCTTCATCGTAGGCTTATTGCCGCTCATGCTGTCATCGGGTGTTGGAGCTGCCGGTAACCGCTCCATTGGCACCGGCGCCGTAGGCGGGATGCTGGTAGGAACCATATTTGGTGTATTTATTATCCCGGTTCTGTATATCATTTTTCAAACATTACAGGAAAAATTCGGCAGAAAAAACAAGCATGGTGAGGCAACCGAAAGGCCCCATCCGGCAACACCCGCATTGAATTAACGATCATTAATTATTTAAACACAACATGTTTATGAACTTAAAATATTTTACCCGTACAGCTGCTGTAATTGCAGCGGCTGTACTGCTATTGCCTGCCTGTAAACTAAGGCAGGCTTATACACGCCCCGACGCTAAAACAGATAGCCTGTACCGTTCAGCACATACCTCAGATACAACCACCATCGCCAATTTATCCTGGAAACAAATGTTTAAGGATGCCCAATTACAGACTTTGATACAGGAAGGTATTACCAATAACTACGATTTGAAAATAGCCGTTGCCCGTATCAAACAAGCTGATGCCAATTTGCGCCAGGCTAAAGCGGCGTTTTTGCCAACCTTAAGTGTTGGCCCGCAATACACCAAACAAAAAGTTGCAGCTACACAGGGTGGAAATCTCGGTTTTACACCAGAAAATGTTTACGCGGTAACAGGCAATGCCAGTTGGGAAATAGATGTATGGGGTAAATTAAACAGTGCCAAAAAAGGGTCGCTTGCCTTGCTTTTACAGAGCTATGCCTATCAGCGCGCTGTGCAAACCAAACTGATTGCCGATATCGCCACCAATTATTATAACCTTTTGGCTTACGATAAACAATTGGCTATAACCCAGCAAACGGTAGCAAACCGTAAAGAAGATGTAGAAACAAATAAAGCATTAAAAATAGCTAACCGTGTAAATGAGGCATCGGTTGCGCAAAGTGAAGCCAACCGTTACGCTGCCGAAGTTACCATACCCGACCTGCAGAATAATATTCGCCAAACTGAAAATGCCTTATGTGTTTTGTTAGGAAGGCATCCGGGCCCGGTGGAAAGAAACGCGCTTGATGCGCAGCAGGTAGATACCACATTACAAACCGGTGTGCCTGCACAATTGCTCAGCAATCGCCCCGATGTACAGCAGGCAGAGTACAATGTCAGGTACTACTTTGAGCAGATCAATGTAGCACGCGCTTACTTTTATCCTTCATTGAGTATTACTGCACAGGGCGGCTGGCAGTCATCAACCGCCGGCGATCTGTTTAAAAGCGCCACCATTTTTGGCAATGTTATAGGGAACCTGACCCAGCCCATATTTAATAAAGGCCTTAACAAACAGCGGCTGCAGCTTGCCAAAGCGCAATATGAAGAGAATGTAGCAACATTTCAGCAAACCGTGCTGGATGCCGGTCGTGAGGTTTCTGACGCTTTATACAGCTACAAGACAGTTGAAGATAAAGCCTTAACCCGTAAGCTGCAATTGGATGCCTGGTTCAGGTCTGTGGATTACAACCGCGAACTGCTTAAAAACGGCTACGTAACCTATACCGATGTGTTAACCTCAGAGCAGGGTTATTTATCCGCGCAGTTAAGCAGTGTAAACGACAGGTTGCAACAGCTTACATCATTAGTAACGCTGTACAGAAGCTTAGGTGGCGGATGGAAATAGGCTTGGTATAGAATAAGCCTTGTTGGGGAGCTCAAATTAATTGCTTAAAACACTTTGTTATGAAACAAGAACATTATTTAACTTCTGCAGAAGGATGCCGGTACATCAATATGTCTGAGAACCTGCGCCGCTGCCTGGAAATAAAGCTTGATGAACTTTACAAAAACCGCGAATTCGGTGGATATCTCAACATACGGTATGCTAAGCACACGCTAACAGACGAGGTGTTAGTAAGCGTTGTAATAGGAAAACCCTTTAATGACGAGGTATTTGCCGGGCGTATTTGCCGGGCTGTAAAAACCTGGTATGGCTTGTATTATGATGACCGCAGATCTGTACTTGAAAAGTTCCTTTACTACTGTAAGCTTTGTATTCAATATAAAGGCATCCCCGGCGAAGCTAATTTTCCATTCATTTTCACCAGGGTTTTGGTAAACGAATTTACAACAGAGTTGAGCGATGTAAAATGGTCCCTGCTGGCAAGTTATCACCAGCAGGGATTTTCGGCAAAAGATCATTAAACCGGCTTTTGGATTTATGGACAATACCTGAAATTAATTTTATGGAGACTTCAAAAAAAATAGCAGATAAAGCGCATTCCCTTTTTATCCGTTACGGTATCCGCAGCATTAGCATGGATGACATTGCTGCTGATTTAGGCATCAGTAAGAAAACCATTTATCAGTTTTACTCCAATAAAGATTCATTAGTCGAGGCACTAGTAGATAAAGCAACGGACAAGCACATTTTTCGCTGTAAGACTCTTATGGCAAAAAGCGACGATGCCATTATTGAACTGTATTTTTTACTGGGATATGCCAGAGAGTTCTATAATATACTAAACCCTGCCATCATTCACGATCTCGAAAAAAACCATCAATTCGCCTATAAAAAGTTAAAGGATCATAAGGAGGTATTCCTTCATCAAACCCTCAAAGCAAGTATAGAACGCGGCATTAAAATGGATTTATATCGTGATGATTTTGATATCAATTTAATAACCAGGTTTTTCATCGAAAGTTTAGCCCTTTTATTAGATCCCGGAATATTCCCCACAACACATCATACTGAACCTAAACAGTCAGAGGAGTTGTTTGCCTATCTCATAAATGGGATAGTGACCACAACTGGAATGGAGGTCGTTAATGCCTATAAAAACCAAAAGGGCATTATGCGTTTAAGTACGTATGAAAACGGCCCGTTTTGGGACCATTAGTTATTCAGACATAACTGTGTATAATCGTATGCCTCAGAACGGTTTTTAGCCTTGTTGGCGATCGCTTTACGGATCAGTTCGACGGCAGGGTTATTCTTATTGGAATACCTGCGCGTTTTACTTGTTACGACCCTACCCCCCGAGTGGTTGACTTCACACAAACATAGCCGCAATGCGGTTATTATTACTCCATTGGATGAAGTTTTATAACGCCATTCAATTTGCCGCTTGGGAAAACGCTGGATTGCAGGTTTTTTGTGCTAAACATTCGGTAGCTTAGTATCATCATTGTCATGCAAGTTTTTAAAGTATTTATTATTCTATGTATTATATATTGCGGTAAAGCGATTGCACAGGACGGTTATTCTTGGACTCCTCAACGCTAACAGGAACATAATCAAGCAATGGCACAGATGCAGCAGGAACGGTTGCAGCAACAGCAAGCCATGCAACAACAGCAGATGGAACAACAACGTCAGCAGGAAATGATGCGGATGAATCAGTATCAACAAATGTTGCAACAACAGCAAGAATTCGCACGTCAACAACAGCAAGCTTCTTCTTCGGCAATCCTTTACAAAAGCATCTTGAAGATAAAACCCCAGTTGCTTCGTTTTGAATAAAGACATTGTTGTACTCAAAATAGTTTCCGAAAAGCCCAGGTCCCGGTAAAACCTTCTTGACAGGTTAAACCTTTTTCCCCGATAAAAGGCCTTATTGATATAGCACTTTGTTACTGCTGATAAATAACGATAATCACGCCAGTTGTTGAAGCGGCACTATCCACCAGGCGAAGCCTGGTCAATGCGTCATATAAAATCAACAAGAGGCATGGCGATAAAGTTTTAGAAAACAGACACCAAATATCGCGGCTTAAATCGGCATTCGTATCTTTACACCTACCATGGCAAAATTATTCATTGTCGGTTTTCCGAAGGACATACAGGAAATCGAACTGGTCGAGCTATTCAGCATACACGGAACGGTCAATACCGTCACGATCATTACGGACAAAAACACCGACGAAAGCAAAGGTTACGCCTTTATCACCATGACCGACAATGCCGGTGCCGAAAGAGCCATTCAGGCCCTTGACGGTGCAACTCTCGATGACCGGACGATCAGCGTCCGGTTCGCAGAAGAAAAACAACCGATTCATCCTGCCCCAAATCCGCCCCCGCAGCAACAAAGCCGGACGGCTTCGCCGCGCCGCGATAACCGTACCGAAGCGCCGAGGCCCAAACGCCCGCGCCGCCCCTCATAACGAAGGCACCTGTCCCATTAGTTAGAAACAAAGCGGTTTTAATACATTCTATCGGGTGTAAATTGCGTTTTGTCGTCAAGTCGGCTTTTATTTTTTGCACCCATGATTAAAAGCCATAAACAAGTACCTATTTATCCAAGGCTTGCAGGCAACCTTATGTATGATGAAATTCCAATTTTTGAATAATTGGGAATCAGCGCTTCTTTTTTACCTATAGAAATACTTTCTTCCTTTTGAGCATTTACACAAAAAGAGAGCAGCAATAAAACTGATGATATAACTATTGATCTCATAATCGAACTAGTTTTGGGTTTCATCTACATATTCAAGAATATCAGCAGGCTGACAATTAAGCGCTTTACATATAGCCTCTAAAGTGCTAAAACGTATGGCTTTTGCTTTTCCGGTCTTTAAAATGGATAGGTTAGAAAGATTCAGCTCAACCTTTTCTGATAGCTCGTTAAGCGACATCTTTCGCTTTGCCATCATGACATCCAAATTTACAATGATGGGCATAGTTATACCGTTAAATCGTTTTCGTTTTGGATATCTACTCCTTTTTTGAAAATTGTCGCGATAATATAGATTACAGCTCCCATCAAAATAAATGCTTGACTGTCTGCCCAAAATTGGTTTAAGTTGTCGGTTTTAAAACCGTGATGCATTAAATTTTTAGCTAACTGTCTGGCAATGTAACTTAACAGTCCAATTGAAAGGGCGTAATAACTGATGTGTGAAATTTGTCTCGCAACAAAAGTGTTGAACGGTTTTGATAAATCCATTGTGTGCATTAGCCTGATAACTGTGTAAAACAGGCACGCTTTTAAAACTGAAATGGTTAAAATAAAACTATAGATACCGAAAAAGGCCAATCTACTGTCTTTATACATTTCAGTTAAGTCCAACTTTTGATAAAGATTGTGGACAAAATCAGGCTTATACAGACTGAAAAAGAAATTGACGATTAAGCCTCCTGCTTCAATGCTCAAGCCGACAAAAATAAGCCAAGCCACAACATATAGGCCCCAAAATACGAAGTTGTTTGTTTTTGACATCATCTTAAAGTTTATTTTTGGGTAAATATAATAAATATTTAGCGATAAACAATAAAATTATTGTGAAATACAAGAAATTCTTTTTAAGTATCAATCCAGCACTGGCTTAAAATTCCAATAGGCTGACCTAAAATTGTGTTTTTAAAGTTGGCCTACTATTTATAAAACAACAGATCATGAAAAAAGTAATCTTATGCATTTTGATCATGCTGGCCACGACCAGCATGAAAGCTTTGGCGCAAACCGGCGACCAGGCTACAAAACCCGTTAAAATAGGCGATGAATGGCAGATGCCTAAAGATGTGCTCCTGCGCGCCAAAAACTTCTCAAAAGGCCTGCAAAAGTCCCTTGGACTGGATGACGCAACTACGAAAAAAGTTTTCAATGCCTACCTGGGGAATACCAAATCCGTAGACGAAATCCGTATGGGACAGGGTTCTGAAAAAGAAAAGAAAGCTGCCCTGGCAGCTAACCAGGCGGAGTTTGATCAAACGCTGAAAAACATCCTCTCGCCCGCCCAGTTTGCGCAATATATCAAATCCAGGAAAAAGGATCCATCGCCGTCGCAAAAGTAGCCGGGTAGCCGGCTTTTCTGAAAATCATATCGACTGAGTAAACTGCTACCTGCGCTGCCGCTGGGTTTGTATGGTGGTTATGTAACCGACAGGTACAAAGGCGTAAAATGCTATGATCATACATCGTGGTTACCATGAGACTATATTTTTGCAAATCAGAGGCTAAATAGTGCTTTGAGTAGTATGATTCTTCCTGGAAGGGCATATGAACTATTGGTCAGCGTATTCATATACACTGTGCTTCATCCTTCTGAATCAACATTTAACTTAAAGACGAGGCGTTATACCCGAAAAACTTTTTAAAAGCATCCGAGAAATGGGACAGGCTTTCAAATCCTACTTCATTAAAAACGGCAACCGGCGGCTGATGCTGTTCCTTGATCAGGAAATGTGCGCGTTCAAGTCTTCGTTTCTTGATCCAACGCTCGGGCGTATCATTAAACACTTTTTTGAAATCACGCTTAAATGTTGCAAGGCTACGACCGCTTAACCGTGCAAACTGGGCCATGGGTACATTGTAAAGGTAGTTTTGCCCCATAAACGCTTCAATGTCAATCTTGAAAGGCTCGCTAAAGTCAAACAACATATTTTTTAACCGTGAGTTGTGGCGCAATACCAGCTCAATCGCTTCACGCGTTTTTATTTCGGCCATAGTTGCTGTCAATGGTAAATCCGACTTAAAATAAGGAATTACGGAGTCAAAATAACCTTTCAGGAACATGTCGTGGCTCATATTGATCACGGGTTCACCTACATAAAGGCCATCCGTGATCACATCCGTCTGGCCGCTGTATTTTCGTAACGAGCCCTGATCAAAGAAAATATTCAGCGACTGGAAAGGGGTGCCATCCGCAGCAGGAATTTTAACCGATTTCAATAACAGGTTTTTGCGCAGCAGTCCTATTGATCCGGGCCCATGAGTAAAGGTAACACCGCTATGGTAAAAGGTGATTTCACCGGTAATGACGTAAGATAAGACATGGTCGTGCACAATTGCCTCACCATCCCTTTTTCTTGCTGCGCTGCAACTATATAATATATTGTGTTGTAATTCGTCGCTGGTCATGTATTCAAAGATATGCCTTTACACCATTGTTATTTCATCTGGCTCATAATCATCTTGTCGAACATAGAGTCACTCAACCATTTTTTTGCACCTAATATCATCCCGGCCATGTAGCCTTTGGCATAACGTGGTTTAGGCGATTTAACTTCTATTGAACTTTTGATCAATTCTGCTATTACTATCGGTTCTACATTATTTACCTCCGATTTGGCAAAAACGCTTTTTGCTTTTCTGGTCAGGTCGGCGTAAGCCGTATGCCCTGACGTTTTTTCGGCACTGTCAAACGCTATGCCTCCCCATTCTGTTTTTACACCGCCCGGCTCAATAATGATCACATCTACGCCAAATGGTTTCACTTCCAGGCGCAGGCTATCGCTAAGCCCCTCTACCGCAAATTTGCTGGCGTGATACCAGCCGCCCAGCGGTGTAGCCATTTTGCCGCCAATGGATGTGATATTTACAATTTTACCAAAATGCTGCTCTCGCATGTGCGGCAATACCAGCTGGCATAGCCGGGCCAGGCCGATTACATTTACTTCAAGCTGATACCGGGCATCTTCCATGGCTACATCTTCAACAGTACCATAGGAACCGAACCCGGCACTGTTGACCAGCACGTCGATACGGCCTTGTTCAGCAACGATCTGATCCACTGCTTTAACCATTGATACATCATTGGCTACGTCCATCGTAAGGGTTTTAATCCCCATATCCCTGAGCCGGGCCATTTTATCAGTACGGCGTGCAGCGCCGTAAACCGTATAGCCACTTTGGGCTAATAAGCTGGCAGTGGCCGCGCCGATACCGGCTGACGCGCCGGTTACTAATGCTACTTTTTTCATATTTTTATTGATTGATAATTTAATTTTATTGATTCATATATTTTTTTCTGAACCAGCAGTGTTTCGCATTTACACCATTAGCCTGGATCAGGTCAGAGTTATAATAATCCGGTACTTTCTTTTTCTTATTGTTAGGATAAACCGGTGTAGTTTCATTGGTCAATGCCAGGTTTTGCAAATCGTCTGGAGTGTTAAGGTTTACCGAATCCCTAACTAAAACGGCGGTTCCAACCGGTGCAGACAAGGCCTCTAAACTGTCGCGCATTGTGATAATCGGCGGCAGGGTATTTGCATTAGGCTTGTGATTGCCAACCTGTGGTTCAATAGGCGTTTGCTGAGTTTTTACATGCTGCTGTGTATCGTTATGACTTTCTTGTACATTGGTGTTACCCTTTTGCTCAGTTGCAGATTGAATGGTGTGATAATACAGTTCGTTAAACCGCATAGAATAGAATTCGAACAGAGAGAGGAAAATGGCTAAAACTACTGTTCCAATACCTGCGCCAATCCAAAATGGTTTCCTGATTAATAGGGAAAGTATCACGCCGCTCAATCCCAATATGCCCCAAAAAATGCGGATACCATGCCAGCCGCGATGTGTCTTTTCCGTTTTTATCTTTTCCTGTTTTAAGAAATCGGTCGGACTTTTTTTATAAAGCTCTATTTTTCCAGGTGTCGCTTTTTTAGTGTAGATATTATCTGCCAAGCCTCCTATGCCCATCAGTAAGCCGAATAAAAACATTGGTACAGCGAAACCTTTAAGCAACGATAACGGGCTGGCCCATTTCCAAAGCACTAATCCTCCAATTAGCAAAAGCCCGCCGATAACAGCAGCCCAGAAACCATGCCTGGCTTCGCCGTGATAGTAATCGATGATGGTTTGCAATAAATTCATGATCATATTCTTTTGGTAAGGCAAAGATCGGTGGAAAGCTCATAGCCAATTTTTCCGAAAGGCTCAAATTACTTTCACCAAAAGCTCAATAAAATTACTTGTATAAGATGTAAGCATCTGACATCTGCAAAATATGTATCCGATATTCAGCAGTTTGTATAACTCATTAACAGGCCGTTGCAGATAGTTTTGCGTCAAATATTAACGACATGAAATCTAAAGTAATTTTAATAACAGGCGCATCCCGGGGATTGGGTAAAATGTGGGCCGAAGCCTTTTTGAAACGCGGAGACAAGGTGATCGCTACTGCCCGAAATACGGAGGCCTTACAGGATCTGGTGAGTGCCTACGGAGAATTGATCTTACCTGTTCAGTTGAATGTAAATGACCGGGAGCAATGTTTTGCCGTTGTTAAGCAGGCTAACGAACATTTTGGCGGAATAGATGTGCTAATCAATAATGCAGGTTACGGTCTATTTGGGGCTATCGAGGAAACCAGCGAGCAAGAAGCCAGGGATCAAATGGAAACAAATGTATTTGGTTTGCTATGGATGACCCAGGCAATTATCCCCGTTATGCGGGAACAAGGAAAGGGGCATATCCTGCAAATTTCAAGTGTGTTGGGCATTGCGGCCTCACCGATCTTAGGCATCTATGCCGCTTCGAAATGGGCAATGGAAGGGTTAAGCGAAAGCCTCGCAGCTGAAGTTAAAGGTTTTGGTATCCATGTCACCATTGTGGAGCCTAATGCATTCGGCACGGACTGGAGCGGCGATTCAGCTGTAAGAACAACCTCCATAGCGCATTATGATGATATCAAGAAAGCATTGCAGGGTTATTTCAAACCTGAGACAATCGGTATTCCGGAAGCTACGGTGCCAGCTATTTTAAAATTAGTGGACAGCCACGAACCGCCTTTGCGTTTACTTTTGGGAAAAATTGGTTTACCGCGGGTACAGCAGGTTTATTCAGACAGGCTGGCGGTTTGGGAATCCTGGAAGGATGTTTCAATTGCGGCTCACGGTCATTAATAAATCATGAATTTAAATAATACGGCATCCAATACACGGATGCTGTATCTTTACTATTACTATAATGGAATATTATAAAAGTTTAAGCGAACTGCATAGAGCCAAAGGCTGGTCTTTACCGGAAAGTCCTTTGCTAAGCTTGATCACCTGTGAAGATAATTGCCCGGTTGCCAAAGATGCAGCCCGCAATGAATATACAACGGCGTTTTATACCATTGCGTTTAAAAAAGTATTGTCAGGTGATCTGAACTATGGCAGGACAAAGTATGATCACGAAAATGGTTCGCTCATTTTTCTTAAACCCGGCCAGATCGTAGACTTCAAAAATATCAAACTCGAAGGGACCGGATTTACCATCATGTTTCACCCGGATTTTCTGAATGGCGAACTGCTGCATCAAGTCATTAAGAAATGCAGTTTTTTTGATTATGAAACCAATGAGGCACTGCACATCTCACCGCGCGAGGAAGAAATTATGTGGGAGCTATTCCGCAAAATAGAAACGGAATACAACAACAACCAGGATGAGTATAGTAAACCGATCATTCTCGGGCATATCGAATCTATGCTGAAATATGCACAGCGTTTTTATAAGCGGCAGTTCCTGAACCGGGCGGAGCTTTCCGGTAAAATTGTTTCCAGGTTCAATGAAGCGATCCGTCAGTATTTTGAGGATGGTGCATTACAGGCCGATGGGTTGCCGACAGTAGCGGCAATTGCAGCGCAGCTAAACATGTCGCCCCACTATCTCAGTGACCTTTTAAGGCAGGAAACCGGAAAATCCGCCATCGACCATATTCATCACTATCTGATCTYAGAAGCAAAGAACCTGCTGATCGGTGCAGATTTGACCGTAGCACAGATTGCCTATCGGCTTGGATTCGAAAATCCACCATACTTTTCCCGTCTTTTCAAAAAGGGAACCGGTTTCAGTCCCGTTGCTTTCCGTAAACACAGCGAAAATTAAAGTATATAATCCCCTAAGGTTTTGATTACCAGCAAAAGCCCGGCACTGGGGTATTGATACTTCCAGGCTCGGGCGACATTTTTACATTAGTTATGTAAACCTTTTTTCTTAAGATAGCTCAATAATTCTTTTGGTCTGTCAGTCTGAATAATGGTTGCCCCGTGAGCGATCAGCCAATCCCAGCTATCTTTGGTGTTACCCAAATCAATAGCCGTATCATCGTCGTGTCCCGCATTCAGACTCGCCCAAAGCGAATTGATCCATATTTTTGATCCCTTATGGTTGATTAAGATATGATTTGCTAAAACAGCTGATGTATCTTTCTTAAAATTAAGTTCAAAGGCTACAGGTTTTATGTGCTGCTGGTAATCACTGATTGTTTGCATGGCATGTGGTTTATCCAGGTCAACAACGGCCATGAAAGTGATGCTATCTATAATGGAAGGATACCTGTCCTTTACCTGACCATAAACCGCATCTGTTTTAAAAACAGCTTGTTTTAAGGTGCCGGTATTTTTAAGTATCTGGTAAGCTTCATTATAATAATCGTAACTTTTATCCAGGTTGATCAGTACTTTACCTTTAACCAGCAGCATAACTTCCTCCAGGGTGGGTATAGTGTGACTGCCAATGCGGCCTATGCCATCTCTTAAATGAAATTTTTTCAACTCTGTTATGGTGTAGTCGCCTGGCTTACCTTTGCCATCGGTGGTACGGTCAATGGTCTGGTCGTGCATAATCACGATCACACCGTCGCTGGTTTTATTCAGGTCCAATTCGATGATATCAACCCCCATTTTTATGGCATTCTTAAATGCTTGCAGGGAGTTTTCGGGCGCATTGCGCCAGTCACCCCGGTGCGCGGTTACCATAACCTGATGCGTTGATGGATCGTGTAGCTGGCTAACTAAGCTGTCTATCCGGCTCGTTTTTTGCGCGTTTGCCGGCTGACTGAGTATGATGAAAAGAAATGCGGGAATGATGTGATGATAATTTTTCATTTTTTATTATTAATTAGCTTTGTGTACAGTAAAAGGCCCGAATATATTTTTTACGCTTAAAGTTAAACTTCTGTCATCCAGTACATAGACCAGGTATTTTTCGCCTCCGTTCAATACACGGATCAGTATATGGCCTTCCAGACTTTTAAAAGCTTTTTCGATCCAGAAACCCATATAGGTTTTGGTTTCCTGCTGCATGTAGGTATTAAAAACTTTGATACTATCTCCATCTGGCTTTTTTTGAGCGAGGCGAAAGGCCACTTCCTGTCCCGGCTGATCGGAGCACCAGCTTTGTTCCACCACGGTTCCGGGCGATAAGGTTGCTAAAAACCTGTCATTACTGGCATCCCGGTTACCATGGTGGTTAAGGGACATGGCCTCAACATGGCCTACTACTTTGGCCATCGGGGTTTCTACATCTTTTCTTCCCGGATAACGTTCACCCTCATACCCGGTATTATCGCCTCCGGTATAATAGGTAAAAGGCCCGTAGCTGATCCTGATGGCATTGCTCAAGGGGTTTTCATTGAATTTTCCATTTTCCAGGAATTGCGCTTTGCTTAGATAAGCCGTTGCCTTATTGCCAGTACCCGACCAGATGCTACCATTTGATTTGATATTACGAACGGAGAAGTTTGGATATTCCGGCTGGTTAAACAGCAGCTTCACCTGTTGATCACTACCCGCGATCAGGGCTGCCGCTTTCATTCCCTGATGGGCTTGCTGGTCGGTTATAAAGGCAAGATAGTTTTGAAACGTCCTGTTGTTTTTATAATACTTTTTGAGATCAACCGGGTAATCATAAGCGGGATAACCTCTGTCGATCATGTTGCTAATGGGGATCAGGTTCCAGACATCGGTCATGCCCGATAACCGGTAAGCTCCATCAAAAGCAACGGGACTATTTTCTTCAATATTGCCGTAATGATCCCCATGAAAATGGGTGATCAGGGCGTAATCAATAGCCGGTTTCCTGTTCTGCGGCATCACTTGCCGGATATAGGCCGCGATCCACTGGCCCGGCCTTAAGGAATCATTGGGAAATGCAGGAGATACCTTAAGCGGATAGTTAGCTTTCTCAAATTCAGCAGCGTTCATATCTCCCGCATCGATCAGCATCGTGGTACCGTCCGGCATGACTATAAAACTTGCGTTTCCCCTGCCGGTATTGATAAAGTGGATATCCAGCTGCCCTTTTTGCCATGGTGGCAATCCCCGGTTTATGAATCTTTTTTGTCCATTAGCAGTAAAAAGGGTTAGAGCCAAGATTAGTAATACAGTTAATTTCATCACTTCATTATTAAGCCCTGACAGGCAATTTGTTTAATGATATTTAAATCGTTCCTCTATTTAACTTCAGGGAATGCCGTGATCCTTAACCTTGCACCTCCCATGGGTACCAGGGTTAGCGGCGTAAGCGCCTCGTCCGTTTTTACGGGGCTTGGGGGCAGTAACCCGCAGAGGCCATACTGGTCGATTACCCAGCCGGGAATCTTTTTACCTTTAACGTTCAATTCGATTGGTGCGTTCGTATTGGTAAAAGGGTTATCATCTTTTGGCCACGGTCTTTTTATCACTTCAATCGAATTTCCGGGCTGTCCTTTATCTAAAACTAAACCATAATTCCAGGGGGATGCGGGATGGATTTCATAAGAAGGCCATTTTTCAGGGTTGGCACCGGCTTGCCAGCGCGAATCACGTGTAGCTGTAGCCGTGCTCTGTTTTTTAAGGTATTGTTCCTCAATTTTCAAAGAGTAGGTTAGCGGCCCATAATTGATGCTGACACTGTTTTTATTATTTTCCCACTGCCTTAGTCCTACCTGCATCGGTAAGAGAAGGGTTAGTTTATCGCCGTTTTTCCAGGAATTGGTTATTTTAATATAATCACCGGTTGTCGTGTTTGTTGTTATAACGACACCGTTAACTTTCACGGATGCAGTTTTGCACCAAGCACGCACCCGAAGGTATAAGGGAAAGTTTACCGGTTTGGGTGTACTCACCCTGAAATCCACCTGGTCATCAAAAGGATAATGCGTCGTCTCGGTGATCTTTACAGCCGTACGGTTCCCTACTTTGGCATTCACTTCTCCCTGCGTGTATAACTGTGCTGCAATACCATTATCTGGCGTAGCCATCCAGCTATTTTCCGCATAGTAGACCCATCCTGCGGCGTGATTATGCTGACAGCACCGGCTGCTGAAAGGGTTCATCATCAAAAATGGTCCGTTATTATCCATGCCGGGATGGTGATTTTCGCCATCGCTTCTAATCATATTTGGTGCGGTTAAATAACGTAACGATTTGTAGTCAGGCATAAAAGCCGCGGGAAAGGTGTTGAATGCGATGTCCTCGCAATTTTCGGCCCAGAAAGGATCGCCGGTAATACCCAGTAACATTTGGTCTGATGTCATTTGCTCTACCATGCCACAGGTCTCCACCGCCTGTCGTGGGTCGTTATAACCTTTGCGGGCATTTTCATCAGCAGCAAACATCCCTCCAGGCATTTGCCCGTAAAGGTTTCGGATGAAACTAAAATCCTGATAAGTTGCTTCCAGATCTTTTGCATTATGACTCTGCAGGTAAAATGTGGCCGGCTCCCGGAAACCCTGTGCAATATTGACATTGTGCCAGTTGGGCAGGTTGTTCGCCTGTCGCCAGTCGGCGGTATTTTTATCTATTTTTGCAGCCAATTCAAGCAAGAACTTATCTCCGGTACGGTTGTAGAGCCAGTACACACTGCTGAGGTTATCGCCACCCCTGCTCTTTTCCCAGTAATCTTCTAAAAACTGGTCATCGGGCACGGATAATTCATATTTAAAATACCGGGTCATAAAAGGCAGGACCCGGGTATCACCGGAATATTCATAGTAGGATTGCAGGCACCATAACATGGGCATATTGGTCCACAGGTCACGGTTGCCATTTTTTTTACGGTCAGGGCCAAAATCACCGTTGTCGCGCTGGTTGTTTAATACCGCGTCGATCCAAAAGTTGGCCTCGGCTATCATTTTTTGATCACCCAGTATATAGCCTATATTTGCATAGCCTTTAAGCCAGTAAGGTAATTCTTCCCAGCCATATTCCCCTTTTCCTTCCTTATTCAGCCATGCATTATTTGTTTTGGAAAGCCAGATACTTATTTCCCCTAAATTGCCCGTAAGGCCATCCCGCTGCAGTTGCAGCATTTTTTTTAACCAGCCGCCTGCTTTGATACTGCCAACCGGCAACTTCATAAAATAGGCGTGTGCCAAAGGCGCGCGGTTATTTACATAATGGGTATTTAAGGGCTGATTGTTTATTTTGGTCACCCATACTGCTTTCGCAGATTGGGCCATGGCAGTACCAGTATAAAAGCTCATCCCTGTTGCAAAAAGGACGAGGGCTAATATGATCCGGTAGGATTTTATTTTCATATTTCTTTTAATAGTATGGTTCAACTGTTGACATTGTTTCCCATCTGGATAGCCAGAGTCATCAGATATAATGATTTAT
The DNA here is from genome assembly GCF_056401495.1 of Mucilaginibacter sp. P4_E8. NCBI lineage: Bacteria > Pseudomonadati > Bacteroidota > Sphingobacteriia > Sphingobacteriales > Sphingobacteriaceae > Mucilaginibacter > Mucilaginibacter sp. P4_E8. The sequence continues at coordinate 76,202 of NZ_JBFUJG010000001.1, read as the reverse complement.
GAAGCAGGTTACCCTTTGAGGATAACCCGCTAAAAATTAATATCCCGGATTTTGCTTGATCGCAGGATCTGTATTTACCTGTGATTGCGGAACGGGCATCAGTAAGCTATGCGGGTCAATAGTGATTAGGATGTTATTATCCTTAAACCATTGGTTCATAACGGAAACAGCCGTCCCTGTGCGGAGCAGGTCAAACCAGCGATGGCCTTCGCCAACCAGTTCCAGCCTTCTTTCCAACACTATGGCATCGCGCAGGCCAGGCTGACCGACAGCAGCGGTGCCGGCTAAGCCGGCCCTGGTCCTGATCATATTGAGATAGGTAGCTGACTGTGTGGTATTGCCCAACTCGTTTTCCGCTTCCGCGAGCATCAGCAGCACATCAGCGTATCGTAAGACCACGAAATCGCTCGGCCCGTCGGTGATCACCGTACTTGGCGGGGCACTAAGCTTACTGTTAAACGGAGCACCTGTAGACGTCAGGGTTACATAAACCCCTTTACGCAAATCGTTGGCCGCGTACAAATTATATAAGCTTAACGTGGGCAGATTATGGCCTTTGGCACCGCTGACAGTGGCAGACGGGCTAAATTGCTGATACATGAGGCTACCTTCGGAATTTCCGTTAATGCCGGAAGTGAACTGAACAGAAAAGATGATCTCCTTATTGTTTTCATTACTAACCGCAAACACATCCTGTACCTTTGGTAATAAGACATGTTTACCGGAATTGACAACGGTTAACAGTTGTGTTTTGGCATTGGCATAATCCTTTAGGGTAAGAAAAACCTTTCCTAATAAAGCTTCCGCAGCGGTTTTGATCACGCGGCCCGGCTGCGTTGGAGCGTCGGGTAAAAACCCGATCGCTGCTGTCAGATCCACTTTGATCTGGTCGTAAACTTTCGCCGCAGGTTGCCTGCCCTGACCAAAGAGTTTATTAGGGTCTGTCGTTTCCGTTATAACCAGGGGAACATCCCCGTATAACCTGACCAGGTTAAAATAAAGCAATGCCCTGATAAATAGCATTTCTCCTTTGCGCGATTGTTTTAAAGCTGCATCTGAATAGGTAATTTCATCTACCCTGTTTAAAACTACATTCGCTTTTTGAATAGCCTGATAGGAATCCCTCCAGGTCGTTTCAATAACGTCGTTAGCGGGTATGATCGCGAACTGATCCAGCTGGCCGTAATTCCCATTGTCATTGGAAGGAACCTGGTCATAGGTATTGTCTGAGGGTATTTCGGCAAATGCCGGCAGGTATAAACTATACAGGCCAGTCGACTGAAGATTGCTATAAACCGAATTAACATACTCCTCGACCTCGGTTTGGTTGGTCAGAAACTTGCTGATATCTTTGGAAGTAGAAGGATTCTGATAAAGCTCCTTTTTGCATGATGCAGCGCTAAAACATATTACTGCTATGATGATGATAAATTTTGTTTTCATGTTTGTGATTACTTAAAATGTAACATTTGCGCCGAATATGAATGATCGTGCAACGGGGTAGTTGGTATTGGCAAGCCCGTTCGTGAGCACGTTCCCGCTGGTCGCATCTGGGTTATAGCCCCTGTATTTTGTCCAGGTGAATAAGTTGTTTGCCGTAGTGTACAGGCGGATATGGTTGATCTTTACTTTTGACGTCCACGCGTCGGGCAGGTTATAGGCCAACTGCACGTTACGCAACCTTAAATAACTGGCATCAAGATAAGCTATACTGGCTGATTTGGTCAATCTGCGTGCCGACGACAGGTTACCCAGGTTTGGCGCTGCATAGGTGCCATTGGGATTTACAACAGGATCATAACGGTTTTTGAAATAGTACTGGCTCGGCATAGAGAACCCTTCGCCCGAGTCATCTAAATTAGCTAAACCCCGATCAAAGATCTTTCTTCCCGACACACCGTTAAAAGAAAAGTTCAGTTCGAGCCTTTTATAATTAATATTTCCGCCGAAACCATAAGTAAATTTAGGATTATAAGTGCCAAAACCTTTTTGATCGCGGCTGTCGATAATTCCGTCATGGTTCAAATCTTCTACGATATAATCTCCAACCAAGGTTCCTGCCAGATGCGGGGTTGTATTGACCGCCTCCTGACTTTTGTATACGCCGGTAACATTATAACCATAATATTCGGCAACAGGGCCGCCTACTTTGGTAACAAAATTACCCTCGGCACCTTGTATGATCTGGGTTTGTCCCGGTGCCAGTGCCACTACCTTGTTTTGATTGGTTGCGATATTGGCATTAAAGCCCAGTCCAAATGCCCCTGCTTTAAAATTATTTCCGGAAAGTTCCAGTTCAAAGCCTTTGTTATTAACCTTGCCAATATTTTGGATGGATGACACAAAGCCGGACTGCTCCGGTATAGGTACATCGAGCAGTAAGTTCCTGGTTGTGGAGTTATAATAATCTGCGGCTAAATTGATGCGTTGAAAAAGCCCGATATCAATACCGATATCCGTGGAGGTTTTGGTTTCCCAGGTAAGGTTATTATTGGCTGTGGTAGTTGCGGCAAAACCCGGCGACAGTGTATTACCAAAAACGTAGCTGTAATTGTAATTATTTGCAGCATTGGCAGATGCTGACCCGACTAACGCTTTAGCACTGTAGTTACCCACCTGATTATTACCGGCTGAGCCCCAGCTTGCCCTTACTTTTGCAAACGTTACCACATTGTTCTGCGGGAAGAAAGACTCTTTGCTGATCACATAACCTGCGGTAACCGATGGGAAATTACCCCATTTGTTATTATCACCAAAACGGGATGAACCATCACGGCGTAAAGTACCTGAAAACAGATATTTATCCAGGTAACTGTACTGTACACGTGCCAGGTAAGAGATCTGTGTCCATTTATAGCGGTCTGCCGTTGCCGTAAAAGCGCTTGCTCCGGCAATATTGTCGATATTATCATCCGGTATCCCGGAACCGGTAATTGATGTGGCTGATCCGGTTTCAGACTGAAAAGTATAACCCGCCAGTACGTCGAAATTGTGATGACCAATGCTTTTGGTATAATTGATCGTGTTTTCACTGATGTAATTGTAGACGTTGCCGTCATTTTCAATGGCGATAGCCGGTTTTGGTGCCGCCTGGCGATAAGCGCCGACAGTGGACGGATTATAATAGTCATAGAAATTACTCCGGACATCCGCCCCTGCCAGGGTTTTGAACTTCAACCCGACAATAGGTTCAAAGGTCAGATACGTATTACCAAATGTGCGGAAGTCGTTCCGGTTGTTTTTAATCAGTAAGGCCAGTGCCACCGGATTTTCGCCCAGCGCGCCGTCTTCCGGGGTATTAACTTTGATCTGCTGACTGACTGTTGGAGAGCCATCCGCGTTATATGCGGTAAAAAAAGGGTAACTGATCGTAATATCACTGACGACATCATTGGAGTTGTTACTGTTATTATTGAAATATTTGTCTTTGCTGTAAGATGGATTAACCGAAATACCGTAGGTGAACATTTTAGAGAGCTTCGATTCAAGCTTTACCGAACCGCTGAACCGCTCCAGCCCGTTATTGATCACGATCCCGTCCTGTTTGAAATAATTAGCCGAGATATAATAATTGGTCTTACCTGAGCCCCCCGAAACCGAGAAGTTATAACTGCTCATGGGTGCCTTACGGAATACTTCTTTTGACCAGTCCGTATTGGTCAGGCCCGGCTGGTTGTCCAGGTAAGGCTGTAAATAATTCAACCTCAACTCCCTTAAACTTGCCCCCTTACTTACCCGGGTTGCCCGGTCATCCGTAATGCTCCTGCGTGTGGGATCTTTAGAAAGATAGGCATTATCACGGGCTTCTGTAAAATAAATCGCGGCCTGATAAGCATCCACATATTTTAAATTATCGTTCCTTTCCTGGAAGCCTGAATAAACATCCAAAGAAACTTTTGGCTTATCCGAATTTCCTTTTTTTGTAGTGATCAGGATTACGCCATTTGCCGCCCTGGAGCCATAGATGGCACCTGCCGCCGCATCTTTCAGAATGTCGATGGATTCGATATCCTGGGGGTTAATGGAATTAAAGCTGCTTCCTTCCGATAAAGGAAAACCGTCTACCACGACCAATGGCGCACGGCCTGCTGTTAGCGTTCCTATACCCCGGATCACGATTTGGGGATCGGTCCCCGGCTGGGCGGAAGCATCATTGATCACCACACCAGCGGCTTTGCCGGCGATCTGCTGCGCGAAGCTGCTACCCGAGTAACGGTTCAGATCGGCTGATTTTACCTTAGATATCGCACTCGTCAGTTTTTCGCGGGCCTGGTTCCCGTAGCCGATCACCATCACGTCACTCAATTGCGACTGTTCAAGTTCCAGCGTAATATTGATCTCCGGCTGATCGGCAACCGTTACCTCTTTTCTTTTAAATCCGATAAAGGTAAAAACGATGACCTGGTCACGTTCCGCGGAAAGTTTGTAGACACCGTTCTTATCCGTTACCGTGCCTCGTTGGCTACCCTTAATGGTCACATTCACACCAGGTAAAGGAAGGCCTTTATCATCGGTTACTTTGCCTGTAATGCTCATGGGGATCTGTAACTGGTCCGATGGTTTTATCTTCTCATTGAGCACGATGGTATTATCCACAATGGTATAATCCAATGGCTGGTCCTTTAGCAAAAGGTCCAGGGCCTCCCGGATCGTTCCGTTCTGAATGTTGATACTGATCGCCGGAGCATGTTTCAGTAATTTGCTTTCGTACCAGAAGACATAGCCGCTTTGCTGTTTGATCTTGCCGATGGCCTTTTCAAAGGGAATATTCTTTTCGGATAAGCTAATGTTTTGCGCATAGGTATGCGCAGACGCGCTGAGGCACATTAAAGCTATTAAAAATACCGTGATTTTCATAACCAGGAAAATTTGAACTAATTGTCTTCGATTACTACGCAGAAGACACTGGAGCGTATAAAAATTCATACTTTTGTTGTGTTTGGGTTAATTGTATACTATCTGTCACAAGATTTTTGTCCCGATCTGATCGGGTAAGGTTGGCCCAGCATTTGCCGGCGGTGTTCGTTGCACTTCCGGCTTTTTTATGGGCTACCTGAATTTGTTTAGTTTTTCATATCGCTTATTTTTAGGTTAACTATTTATGTTTATTGTTTGACGATCAGTTTTTTATCCTTGACGGAAAACTGAACATGGTTCAGCGCCAATATTTTTAACAAAGCAGATAGGTTTGATTTCCGGGAGATCGCGCCGGTGAATGTCCTGTCGGAGATCTGCCCCTGGTATTCCACATCAATGTCATACCACCTGGAAACCTTCCGCATAATTGTTTTAAGGTCGGCATCTGTAAACGCAGTTAACCCGTTTTTCCAGGCAATGGCATCTTCCGTGTCAGCGCTTGCTACTTTAATATTCTGGTTAACGAGGGCCTGTTCCCCTGGTTTTAGTATTTTATTTTGGCCGCCTTTGGCGATCCTGACAGCGCCTTCGAGTAAGGTTGTGATAATCTCTGTTTCATCCGGATAAGCCATGATATTGAAATGCGTGCCCAAAACAGTTACCGTTTGCCCGGCTGTAGACACGCGAAAGGGCTTTAACTTATCTTTGGCTACTTCAAAATAAACCTCGCCGGTGGTTTCGACATTCCGCTCCCTGCCGGTAAAAGCAACCGGAAAATGAATGGAGGAAAGGGAGTTAAGCCAGGCTTTGGTGCCATCCGGCAGGATTACCTGATACTGCCCGCCACGGGGCGTTGTTACCGTATTGAAATCCGTTATTGCATCAGGCCCGGGATTCCGGGGCTGCGGGCTGGTCCGGTAGGCGACCAGCCCATTCGCTGTCTTGTGCACAGCGGTGCCTCCCTGTTGTGCCAGGTTGCCGTTATGGACATTATTCAGCGCGATCTGCCGGCCATTGCTTAAGGTAAGCACCGCTTTATTGCCGCCAGGCGCGATGTCCTTCCGGGTAGCCAGCATAGCCGTTTTTTTTACAGGCTTCAGATAATAGTAAGCGCCTATGCCCATAAAGATCAATAGCAATGCCGCCGCTGCATACCGGACAAACGGAAAGATACTTTTCTGGAAAGGCGCAACCTTAGCCACGTGAGGAGAAGCGGTTTGATCCGGAGCAAGACCCTTTTGCAGATCTTTGACCTGCCCGATCACCAACTGCGCGGCTTCCCTTGAAGCACGTTCAATTTCTGCTTCCGGCGGCAAAGTATAACCATTGGTTTCAAATTCATCGTACCAGGCTCTGATCTGCTTAAACTCTTCGGCGGTACACAGGCCTGCCCGGTATTTTTCGGCAAGTTCCTTCAGTTTGTTATCTTGTATTCCCATTCACCAGTATAATCCTGAAAACAGGCAACCGGTACTATGAAGCAATTGCAATCAAATTGTTAACTTCATATAAACAATCCTCCTGAGGCTTTATTTTTTAAAAACGCAGGCGGAGGCTAAGGCGAGTATAAAAGAAAGATTATCTTTTTTGAGATAGGTACGCAGGCATTGCAATGCGGATGAGATATAATTCTTTACGGTTTGTTCAGAAAGGTCAAGCCTGGCCGCGATCTCCTTAATGGAAAGCCCTTCCTTCCGGCTCAGCCGGAATACATCCTGCACGGTTACCGGCATTTTTAATAATTGCCGGTCGAATTCCTGTTGCAGGTCTTCGGCCAGTATCATTTCTTCCACCGGTAGGTGAGTGGGTTCATCCAGTAAGGAAAGTGAAACCTCCAGTGCCGATCGTTTTTTCCGAAAGAGGTACTGGTCGACAATCGTATAATGCGCTGCCCTCGACAAATAAGGCAGGAAAGAACCGGTGATGACAATGGACATCCGGTTATTCCACAAAGACAGGTAGATATCCTGCAGCATATCTTTGGTATCATCTTCTGAACCCAGTCTTTTATAGATCTGCCTGTAAAGTTGCCTGCGATAACGGTGGACAACGACTGCAAAGGCATCCGCATCATCCTGTTGCATCAATACAAGCAACGCAACGTCCGTTAAATTTTCCACTACTGCAAAAATAAGGTTCGCAGGTTAACTTCTTATTAATTCGAAAATTGTTTTTAAACTACAAGGGAAAAGTATCGCACGTATGATGGCAAGTGACCGACAATCATGCAACCGTTTTCCCGATCTCTTACAATTAGTTATTCATTTTTTGACACTAAAATTGGTAACTTCCAGCCTGTAAAATCCTTGAAATATTGAATTATAAAACGTTTATTCCCAACCCTGAGCCTGGTCCATTTGTCAAATGCTACTGGTCATGCAGAAGATGATGAAAGTTGACCTTTCCCCCTATTCGAGTTTTGCTGAACTGCTGCAAAACGGTGTAGCCGATTATACCATGGTAGAAAAAGTGAGAGGAAAGCTTGACGAGATTCACGGGAGGGTCGAATTGAAAAAAGCGATCTACGGGGAGCATGTCGATCTGGGCGATGACGACGTGATGAAAAGCAAGGACGAAGGCGCGGTTTTCGCGAGAAGATTTGTTAAGGATATGTCTAAGTATGTGGATTTTCAGGAAGAAGAACAAAAGAAGATAGATAAGATCGACGACTAACATTTATCTAAATTGTTAGTTTTGTGCTCAATTAAATTTTAAACACATGGAAAATTCACCCAATTAAAGGCGCTGGTTGAAAGCGCTGAACATGATGCCCAGGCATTCTATGAGAAATCAAACAAAGCGGCCGGTACCCGTTTGCGGAATGCACTGCAACAAATCAAAGTTGTCGCTACCGGTATCCGAAAAGAAGTAACGGAAAAGAAAAATTCAGCAAACTAAAATAAAAGAGCATCCTGTTTGGGAAAGCCTGGCTATATGCCGGGCTTAATTATTAGCGGACATTTAACGTCAAAGCTATTGAAGATGCACCCAGCCATTCTGTGACCGGAGCTAAACGGGCAGATTTTATCATTAAGACTTACCCTGGAATCCAGGTGGTCAAGATCAACTTAATCTCCCACCATTATGCTGTTATATTATCCGTTACCATTGCCCGCCCGATTTTAAAGTATTATTTTTGAGAAACTAGGGTTGCCGGGTATTTTGTATGGATAGGAGGAATATTTTTTCATATAAGTACAGAAGGTGTTGCACGTTTTTGGGGTGCCTGGCATTATTATGCCTGATAAATCGGGCCATTGCTCAGCAGCCAACCGCAATACGCGGCAGTGATTTTGGTAAATATAATCGGGTTCTCCTCGATGATTCGGTTTGGTTTTTTCACCCCGGTGATTTGCCCGGCAATAAACAACCTGTAACTTCTACAGCTGGCTGGGACACCCTGCACCATACCATTTTTGGCAAAACCGATGCGCCACGACGTTGGCGGGGCATGGGCTGGTTTGGTTTATGGGTAAGGGCGGATACAGTACTGGTGAACACGAAACTTTTCATCGCTATTAATCACGATGGCGCTTCTGAAATATTTATGGATGGCAAACCGATAGGTGGTTACGGCAAGGTGGGCCACTCGGCGAAGCAGATGCAAGCCATTCGTGCGCCAAGAGACCTCATCCCGCTTTGGTTTGCCGATACCCGCCCCCATCTGCTCGCGATCCGTTATTCCAATTTCTTTGGGGTTTACCCCAATTTCTATGGGTTCCAGCTTTCGCTAGGTGATTATGTAAAACGTGCTGAAAAAGCAGGTACCGACAAACAATTGCTTGATTATTTGCCCTTATTTGCCGCTGCACAGCTGGTACTTGGCCTGCTGCATTTCCTGTTCTTTCTTTTTTATCCCCGGCAAAAACTCAACGTGTATTATGCTTTGTTTGTATTGCTGATCGGTATCAATGGCATGGCTGTTTACCAATTTTATTTAACGCCCTATCCTTCGGTACAATACGTTGCTGATTTTACGACCTTTGCCTGTAAGGCATTGATCATGTGGTCGGCGGTCATGTTGCTTTATGCGCTCCATTACCACCGGCTGCCGCGTTGGCGCATGGCCGCCTTAACGGGCATTACGCTGTTTTACCTGACAGGTTATGTTTTAACTTTTTGGGTTTTTAGGGTGGAGAAATGGGATGACTATTATTCCGTTGCCTATATTGTTTTTATGATGGATGGGCTGTGGTCGGTAGCCCAGGTCATAAAAAGGGGGCAAAAAGATGCATGGCTTATCGGCATCGGCACCGGCACCATCATATTGGTTTATTTTTTCGCCTGGGATGATACATTTCATGTTTGGCATTACGGGCAGAATGCTATGCGTTTGTTTGTAATGGGCGCGGGATCATTAGTATTGCCGCTTTGCTTATCGCTTTACCTGGCGCTTGATTTTGCGCGTACCAATCAAAAGCTTACGGCTAAATTAAGGGAGGTAGAAAATCTATCGGCGCGAGCCCTTGCCCAGGAGGCCGAAAAAACGGAATCGATAGCCACCGAAGCCCGGCGGCTGGAGGAGGTTGTGCAACTGCGCACCGCAGAGTTGAAAGAACAGGCCAGTAAGTTGCTGGAATTGGATGCCGTTAAATCGCGCTTTTTCACCAACATTACGCACGAGTTTAAAACACCGCTTACCCTGATCATGAACCCGGCCAAGGAATTGCTGTACGCGCCTTCAGGGGACACCAATAAAAACCTCCGGCTGATCATCAGCAATGCGGAACGTTTGCTGCAACTGATCAACCAGCTGTTAGATTTAAGCAAGGTAGATAGCGGCCATATGGATGTGAACCTGGCACCGGTAGATCTGGTGGCGCTTGTAAAACTGCACACACTCTCCTACGAATCATTAGCTTTACAAAAGGGCATTCATCTGCATTTCGTTGCCGACCGGGACACACTTTGGGTCTTAGCTGACCGGGATAAAATGGATAAGATCATGCTGAACCTGCTATCGAACGCTATAAAATTCACCGACGAGGGAAAGATAGAAATAATACTATGGCAAAATGCAGAAGTACCCAACAGCGCTTTTGTTCTTACAGTAAGGGATACGGGTCAGGGAATTCCTGCGGCTAAACTGCCCTACATATTCACGCTCTTTTACCAGGCCGATCCGTCGGATACCCGGTCGGCAGGAGGTACGGGTATAGGCCTGGCACTTACCAAAGATCTGGTTGAACTGATGGGTGGGCAGATAGCGGTCGAGAGTGCCGAAGGTTTGTATACACAGATCCGGATAGATATGCCTTGCGAACTTGCCAAGGCGGTTTCTGAACCGGCAGTGGAAATCTTGCCTGATGAGTTATTTACGCCAGTGAACGATGCCAACGAAGTATTAGTAGCCGATGAAAGCAGCCCGCTCATCCTGGTGATCGAGGATCATCCCGAATTGAGGGAATTTATACGACAATCGCTGGCCGGCAGGTACCGGCTAATAACGGCGGCAGATGGCGAAGAAGGTATAGCCCTTGGCTTGCAGCATATCCCAAACCTGGTTATTACCGACCTGATGATGCCCCGGGTAAGCGGTTACGAGGTAAGCGAAACGCTTAAAAGAGACGAAAAGACCAGCCATATCCCCGTTATCATCTTAACTGCTAAAGCAGGCCTGGACAGCCGTATACAAGGGATTGAAAAAGGTGCCGATGCTTATCTCGCCAAGCCATTTGAGCAACGGGAATTACTTGCCCTGATAGAAAACCTCATCAGTGTACGCGAGCAATTACGCCTGCATTACAGCATCCGCGACCTGTGGTTTAAGGATACCACTGCGCTGCCTACCATTGAGCAGGAATTCATAGCGCGGGTACGCCAGGCTGTGGAAAGCCACCTCAACGAAGAAAGTTACGGAGCCGATCAGCTTGCTGCAGGTATTGGGCTTAGCCGCACCCAACTGCACCGCAAACTCAAAGGCCTCATTGGCCAGTCCCCCGGCGAACTGATCCGGATCGTTCGCCTGCAATATGCGCATGACCTGTTGGAACGTCGCGCGGCAACCGTATCGGAGGTGGCCTATATGGTTGGCTTTGGCAGTCCGGCCAGTTTTTCCACCAGTTTTTCCCGCCATTTTGGCTTTGCCCCGAGTAAGGTGATAGAAGCCTAATCCATAGCCATTAACCTTTAGCATTTAAGCAAAATTGTTGCTTGCCAATAAAAACCGCAACAAATTCGAAAGGATTTGCAACATACGCGAAAATTTATTCTGGATGGGGTATGTTTATTTGTGAAATGATTACGACTGTCTTATAACTTGTATTGGTACTGTTTAACGCGTTTCCAAATCATTTCACAAAATATGCTTACATACCTATGAAAAGCCTAAAAACAACCTTAGCAATACTGCTTACTGTGCTACTCAACTGCCTGATCTTTAGCAGATGCAACTATAGTAAAGGTGCCAAAAAAGACCTCCGCACCGGTTTATCGTTCAGTTACAACGGCTTTATCGTGCAGGATGCTTTATTGATCGATCCGGCTAATAAACGAATGACCGATAATAAAGTAAACTTAAATACCCGTATTGCTATAGCAGCGGTCGGACTAAACAACTATGGCCTTAAGGACGGTAAAGTTTTTCCGGGGATGATGCTTTTAGTGACCGATAAAAAAGGAACTCCCATACTTAAAGCCGACGACCTGTTTGCAGGTGACCAGGGGCATCCCCCGGCGGAAGCCTCCGAATTGCGCGGAGACATTACCCTTGCAAGCCCAATGGTAGCCGGCGAAACCTATCACGTTAAAGTACACGTTTGGGACAAGGTAAAAGCAGACAATGAACTAAATATTGAAGCAGACCTGGTTGTACAATAAGCTTTTATACACCTCAAAATTTGTTAACCATTTTAATTATTTACCATGGCCATTTTATTGCCGAGAAAACCGACCCTTATTTGCCTGGCAGTGCTGGGCCCCATTTGCGTGGTAGACGGTATTGTCAAAAAAGACACCAAAGAGATCCTGGCAATGTTGGCCGTCTTCATATATGCCATAGTAACCCTGGCCATGGACAGCAAAAAAAAGAAAAAGCTTATTGACAGAAATAACCGGGAACATAGCAATTCCCTTAACCCAAAACGATAAACCAAAACAAACAGCGTTATGCCCGATGAAAAGAGCTTTTGGACGACCCTGCCGGGAATTATTACAGGCTTTGCCGGCATAGTTACAGCCATTACCGGATTAATTGTGGCATTAAACGGGGCGGGGTTATTTAGTAAACCGGCGGCGGCAAACAAAGTATCTGCCGAAACAAAACCGGGAGCTTTAAATGAGGCGGATAGTTTAATAAGTAAACCAATAGACCCACAAAAGCCGGTTGAAAAATTGAAACCAGTATTTTCAATGACGCAGATAAAAATAGAAGACCACGAATATAAGATCATTAGTTCATCACTTGAAGCAATAACACCTGAAAGCAGCTCGCTGAAAATTAAAATTAAATACAAAAACAACAGTAACTATTCGCCGGCTACTTTTTGGAACGAGGGTTTCAGGCTTGCCATTGACGGGGCACTTACCGCACCTTCAGGAGATTTAAGCGAACTGGTTGAGCGGCATGCCGAATTGGTTGGCACCGTAATCTTTGAGGTGCCCAACAACACCTCGAGTCTTGTTTTTCACATCCTTGATGTTGGAAAAGATGTTGCGATACCCATAAAACTAGCTTCCGATTGACCTTGGTATCTTTTTGCGCCTGGCGCAAAAAGATACCCCCATTACTTTGTACATATTTATCAAAATCAAACCATAAAATCAACCATAAAATGAAAACACTTCAAACCCACTTTACATCTGGCAGGATGCAAAACATCTCCTCAAGACCCGGAAAAGATGAGATGGCAGGCATTATTTCAGAGAAAGATGGAAAAAGCATTGCCAGATCCGCGCTTGCTGCCTTACTCATGGGTAGCTTATTAATTCATTTGTATGGTTGTGGTAAACCCTCCAATAACCCTACTCCTCCCGTGGTAAATATCACGGGCTGCGCTATTACGGGCGATGTTGACCAGGCGCTCGGGTCCCGGATATTTGAATACGATGATAAAGGTTATCTTATAAAGATGACAGGCCCCAATTATTACTATGGGCCTTTTGTTGAAACCATTACAGCTGCTAAAGTTGTTGACACCTACCCTACTCAGTCGGTTGGTGGTGATGGTACCCATTACAGCGGCATCATTAAAACTACTTATAGCTATACTGGTGGCAGCGGAAACGTTTATGACGGTAATCCGGAATTTGTACACCAGGTATTTTCTGCTTCAAATCCACCTTCCTCGTTAAAAAGAGACTCGCTGTTTGGATTCTTATATGACGCCTCAAAGAAACACCTGACCACTGTTTTTATGGCCGGTAACGGTTCCGAGGATGCCGAGAATTTCAAACTTGCCGAAGTTGAACTCAATTTTACTTATGATGCCAATGATAACGTAACACAAGTAAAAATTTTATATGATTACGAGCGGAGGTTCTACATACCACAAACTGGTGAAACCCGTATCGATCACAAACAAACTTCTGATGACTTACTAAATATCACCTATGACGATAAGCCCTCCCCATACACGGCCATTTCAAAATATTGGAAGTTTATAGGCGGAGATTTTACCGGCTTTGCAGCATATAACCTGGATAAGGTTCGTTATTGGGCAAGCCGCTGCGCAATACTGAGCAAAAATAACCCGGTAAAAATTTCCGGGAAACTGGTAGAAAACTTTGGGTCGGCACCTGTGAATATTAACGCAAACATTACCTATCAATACAACGATAAAAATTTTCCGGTTAGCATGGCCATTAGTGGTTCGGCCGTAAATGCGTTTACTTACAACTGCAAATAGGCCTTGATATAAGGCACCTGTCTAAAATAATGATGCAGTGCTACCAGGGGTAAATTTAAAATGTCTGTTTACGTAGTTGATTAAGTATACAACAAACTCAAAAGCATTTGCAACAAACGCGAAAGTATTTTACCAGCTACTTATGTCTCTTTGGGCTCCCTGACAGGCTTTCGCAATTAAACGGGGTTCAATTATTAATTAAACAATAAATACCTAATACCTATGAAAAAAAATTATGAGCACGGCATTTGCTGCTTTGTAATGAATGCGCTAAAATTTACCAAATTATTGGCTGTTGCCGGCTTGTTGCTTTTTGCGAGCTGCGGTAAAGACACGCCTTCCATAACTAAAACGGATACTGGAACAGGTACAGGAACCGGCACGGGAACAGATACAGGAACGGTCATTGATACCCTTGCTGCCAGTAAAGTTGCCGTTGCCGCTTTAGATGACGAGGTAAATACTTTTATGACCACTTATAATGTTCCGGCAGTATCTGTAGCAATTACCAAAGGCGAAAAGCTGATTTATCTGAAAGCGTATGGTACAAGTGATCAATCCAAGAATGTTAAAGCTGCTATCAGCGATAGATACCGTATAGCGAGCCTTTCAAAACAGTTCACTTCTGTTGCCCTTATGAGGCTGCTTGATCAGGGCAAGATAAAGCTGGATGACAAAGTATTTGGCGACGGCGGTATATTAGGTAAAACCTATGGTACTAAAACCTACGGCCCGCATATTACCGATATTACGATTGACGAACTGCTGCACCACACATCCGGAGGTTGGGCTAATGATAACAACGACCCGATGTTTACCAACCCAACCATGACGGCTGCACAACTCATCACCGGGACTTTAGATAACCGTCCGCTTGACCATATACCGGGAACCAGTTATGCCTACTCGAATTTTGGTTACTGTATATTAGGGCGGGTGATAGAAAAAATTACCGAACAAACCTATGAAGAAGCGATAAAAACATTGGTATTGACACCTATCGGCATCACAGATATGACCATTGGTGGTAACACACTTGCCCAAAAACTACCAAAGGAAGTTACTTACTACGGCCAGTATGGTGAAGATCCTTATGCATACAATATCAGCCGGATGGATTCACACGGGGGGTGGATCGCTACAGCGACCGACCTGGCCAGGTTCCTGGTTTATATTGATAAATTTCCGGTGCGCAAAGATATTCTTACACCATCAACCTTAAATATGATGTATACCGGCTCAACAGCCAATACAGCTTATGGGTGCGGCTGGGGCATTTCAGGCAATAACTATGTTCATACGGGAAGTCTGCCCGGTACGGCGACTGAACAGGCCCGTTTGGATAATGGATTTAATTTTGTGATTTTGACCAACACCCGCAGTTGGAAAACTAAGTTTGACTATGATTTGGACCAGATATTCTGGAGGGCTTATGCCAAAAATCCAACCTGGTCTACAGATGATTTGTTTACTAAATAAAATTGCTACCATGAAACGTAATGCTTTCCTTCGAATGCTATCCGTAACCTGCGTTGTTTTAGCCAGCCCCGTTAGCGGCATTGCCAAAATATATAAAGAACTTCGGGAAAAAAACGGCTATAAAACTGATGCCGGGGCCGACCGTTTTCAGAAACCTATTAACTTATTTGACGGGGACACTTTTTATACCAAAGTATCAGCTAAAGATACGGATGGCGATTTGTATGTGTATGAATCGTCGCGCGTAAAAAAAGGCGGACCAAATCTGCACCTTCATTATAACCAGGATGAATGGTGGTACATTCTGGAGGGAGAGTTTGTGATTAAAGTGGGCGATAAACTGCACCGCGTTAGACCCGGCGATAGCGTGTTTGGTCCTCGGGGAGTGCCGCATGCGTTTTCAAAGGTAGGAGAAGGTGTTGGCCGGATGCTCACTACTTTTCAGCCGGCCGGTAAAATGGAGGAATGTTTTATAGCTATAAGCG
Source organism: Mucilaginibacter sp. P4_E8 (assembly GCF_056401495.1). Classification (NCBI taxonomy): domain Bacteria; kingdom Pseudomonadati; phylum Bacteroidota; class Sphingobacteriia; order Sphingobacteriales; family Sphingobacteriaceae; genus Mucilaginibacter; species Mucilaginibacter sp. P4_E8. Next base: position 60,535 of record NZ_JBFUJG010000001.1, on the reverse strand, counting down.
AAGGACATATGAAAGGCAAACCCGAAGCCGAACAGGACAAGTTCAGGAAACAACATGGCTTTGAACGCGTTGGGCTACCAATTGATATACTAAAAGCTTTTTAAGGTCAAAAAAAAATTCCATTAATAAACAAGTTATGAAAGTTAATAGTTTCAGGTTCATCGTAGTTTGTCTGTGCTGGCTGTGTGGTGTTAAAGCCTACGGCCAGCAAACAGACACCGTTAAAGAAAACACACAGATAAGGCAACTCATTAAAAATTATGAAGATGCCTGGAACCGGCATGATCCTAAAGGGCTGGCCGATAATTACACTGTTGACGCCACCTGGGTAAACTGGTTTGGTGCTTATTACAAAGGCAGGGATGATATTCAATTCCATTATCAGCAGGTGCACACCACCTATTTTAAAGCCACCCATTATTATACCCGTGCGGTTGAAGATATCACCTACCCGTACCCTAACCTTGCCATATCACATGTGCGCACCGGCTTAGATGGCGACGAACGTTTTCCCGGGCAAACGTTTGAATTCCGGAGGATGATTGTACTGGTAAAACGCGACGGTGCGTGGAAGATCCTCGCCGGACAAAATGCAAAACTTGAAAAAGAAATAAAATAAATCAATGTATAAAGAACCCGCCCCATTTAAACAACAACTGAGCCTGGCATACCTATGGCTTGTTCCCCCGGCAACGGTAGCTATTGGTTTTGGTATAGGACATGTAAGCTATACAATATATTTATCCGTTTGGGTGCTAAATGCCTGCCTGATGATGCTCTCTGCCCTTCACCTTGGCGGATGCAGGCTTTGGAAGCAAGGTCGATCCGGTAGACAACAGGTTATTACCGCGCTATTATTATTTGCACCCTGGTTATTGTTTTCCATCTTCGCTGGTATGGGGCCCCCGCCCTCTACAATGCGAGGCTGGGTTGACACTGCTGCCGAACAGCAAATACGCTACACTATCCTGATGGCTGGTGGCCTATTGCTTTTATCGGGCGCTGCGCTGTTAAAAACGCAATTACAGACAAGCGGCGAAAACCTGTACTCAGTATTAGCATTTGCAGTGCTAAGTATGGCAATCCCTCTGTTTATGATCAATATGGCATTCTGGGGTTATTTCCTCAATGATGCTTTCCGGCTATTTACCGCAAACCCTACCGCAAAGCGCCCGGATTGGTATGGTCCCATAAAAAGTTTATTTTATGTGATCAGCGTTGCCGAGGTTGCAATGATATACCTCGCAATCGTGCTTTTTGCAGTTTCACTCAAAATAACAGGCTTACTGAGCCGGTCCGCGTTCCGTTGGTATATAGGTTGCGGTCTAATGGCTATGTTGCTGGCATTAATGCCGCCTAACTGGCCGCAACCGTTTGGTACAGCCGGCTACCTGGTGGCTATTCCTGCCATTCCTTTTATCATGCCCTATCTGTTCGGGATCAAACTGATCAGGAAAAATGATCCATTGGGGACTTAGCGGATCAGAAGAAAATAAAAAGTATTGTAAGATGAAAAACGCATGGATCATATTAATTGCGATCCTTCTGATGCCTCGGTATGGCTTTGGTCAGACCATTACGGCGACACCTTTATGGCAAACCTTGCCGGTTGAACCGCCAATGCTTCCTGCAGATCAAAGCGGGCTGGCTCCTGTCAATGACATTAAGCTATATTATGCCGTCTTTAATAAAAACGGGAAAGATCCGGTCATGCTGTTGCATGGAGGGTTTGGGAGTTCAGATGTTTGGGGCTTCGAAGTACCTCTGCTGTGTAAAACGCACCAGGTAATTGTGGTTGATAATCGCGGGCATGGCCGGAGCACGATGTCCGGTCAATCTCTCAACTATGACTTAAAGAGCGCTGATGTGTTGCAGCTTATGGACTTTTTACACATCGAAAAAGCCATACCGGATTCCAGGAAACACCATAAAAGCATGGGCAGGCAAGCTTAATTTGCCTACTTTACTGAATGCAAACAGTTCTTCATTGGTCCCTGGGATGCCCAAAGCCAGGAATCCAAGTTACTCCTGGGGAAGATACATGAGCTTACTAAAGCATTAGAGCTATCTCCATTGAAGAACCTTGCCTTGGAAACAATGATCGAGGTAGCTGAAAGTGACTTACATATCAAGATCCGAAAAAAGCGTGGTATCAAACAGTCTTAAGAATGCGGCAAAAGCGGTCAGAATATACCCAGGCAGCTATTTGTGTATTGTTTGGTGTAAGCCGTCAGGGCTTACTATTTAGCTCATCATAAGGCTGCCAGAGCAAAAGGCACGCTGCTAAATAAAATATTTTAGCATCATCGCGGTCAGGCAACAGTTTATTTTCGCCTTATAGGCGCACCCCCTTGTTGAAGAATTATTTTGATCCCGGATTTTTACTTGCTATTGCTATTCCCATCAGGCGCAAATCAGAACAAACTTTAGATTGAACCTAACTTATATTAATTTAGCGGGAATGAAATATAAATTATCTGGTATTTTTTTACTACTAGCCTTTTGGTCAGTGGCCGCACACCGGGAACAATCAAAGCCAGTTGATAGTAAGCAGTTTACTTTCCTAACATCAGACCATGTCAAGATACCGGTGAATGTTTCAGGAAAAGGTTATCCATGTATGTTTGTTCCGGGAGGGCCAGGCGGCGGCTACCGATCATTTGAACAATTGGGTGGCAATAAGCTCGAAAGCTTTTTAACCATGATCTATATGGACCAAAGGGGTTCGGGCAGTGCGCAAAATGCCAAAGATTACAGCATGGACCGCATTTTGCAGGATATGGATGAACTAAGAGCAAAACTTCATATTGAAAAAATGTTTTTGCTTAGCCATTCTTTTGGCGGCGTCATCCTCATTAATTATGCTAAAAAATATCCTCAGCATGTAAAAGGGATCATTTTGGTTAATTCCACGCTTCATTTTTTAAATACTGAGTCACTCCTTGAACAGATTAAATATGGATATGGACTCTTAGGTAAAGACACCGTGATCAGTGATCACTCCCTGCAGTCGTTATCTTCGGTACAAGTTACGTTAAGACAGCGTTTAAGTAAAAAGCACTTAGCATACAAACTACTTACCGACTCTGTTAATACGATTAAGGCGCTGGATAAAATTGATTCAATATATCCCCGCATAAACGATTTTGCTTATAAAATACTGGGGCCTGTAATTGATAAAAATGCCTCAATGCTTTATCCGGAATATTTTAAAAACTACACTACATTGACCGCGGCTATAAGAGTGCCGGTTTTAATAATTACGGGGACAAAAGACCATGCTATTGGTATAAACCATTACCACCTATTCAAATTTCCGCATCAAACAATCGTAAAAATCAATGGCGGGCACTTATTGTATGCGGAACAAAACGAGGCTTTTGTAAAAGCGGTTAATCAATTTATTGATTTTACCAAGCAAAAAAATACCCAAAAGCACCCTAAAAAATATTAGTAATGGATCTCTTCATTTGCACAATGCTTACAGGCGATAAACTTGCTCTCGATTAAAATCCATTGATGAAGAGAAACATCTTAACTCAGATAAGCGTCAACGAAGTTAGATTTGCTTCCTTTGTCAATTTACCTATGCGCATTGCATAGCAAGCAGGGCAATTGGAAAGGAGTTAGAAAATTAACATGTGATCAATCGCTGACATAAATTTCACTATGAGCCAAGTCTGATCAATATATTCCCGGCATTTAAAAAGTTCTCGAGCAAGATGTGGGTTTATACCAACCAATATTGGATGGGTGATTTTCCGATTATCCGCCTGGGTGAGGTTTATCTGATTGCGGCCGAAGCGGCCCTGCTTAGCACCGGCGACCAGGCTAAAGAGCTGCACAATATGTTAATATGATACGCAAACGTGCCGCTATAATAGGTCGCGAGAATGAAATGGTAATTACCCCCGGCAGAAGTGAATATTGATTTCATTTTGGCCGAAAGAGCCCGCGAATTGGCCGGAGAGCACACCCGATGGATTGATTTGAAACGCACCGGCAAACTTACCAGAGTTTACTTCCAGTCGACCAACCCGTCTGTGGCGTTAAATTTTAATGAAAAGAAACATGTTGTGCGCCCCATACCACAATCTTTCCTGGACGCTATAATAAATGGAAACGAGTTTGGTAATAATGATTATTAAAAACACATAGATTGAATTACAGGTTTGCTAAGCAACCTGTAATCGTTTTATAAATTGGTAGCCGTTTCGCTAAATAGCGAAGCGGCTTTTAATGGTTTTGAAAATAATTACCGTGCGCCATCAATCAAATTGTCTATATCCGCCTTGATCTTATGATAATTAACGGATATATCGTCTTTAATCGTTGTCCTGATTACTGGGATGGATTGGTAACTGTCTTCCTCGGTGCGGATGACGTCATGATCATTTTGTATTTGGCAATGAAAGGTTTTGAGGTCGATCTTATTGGTAGGATCATCGGGCACCATGCCAACGAATTCACCGGATGAAAGACCTGCGATTTTTGAGGCAGGTATGGCGTAATCGAGTTGTGTCGAACGACTCATCGACGTATCACTGTTGATGGATACACTTTCCATTTGCTAATTGATCTTACCGAACCGTTCAGATAATTGTTTGGCAGTATCGCCGGTCACCTGCATATTTTTAGTTAAAATACTACTTATTCGAGTATTTATAATAATTACTACACCCATAGCAACTTCATGGGCTCCGTTTGCAATGCAATATCCCTGCATCTTTAAACCTCCTATTTTTCAATTGATTACACAATAATGAACAAAAAAGTAACAAAACGTTTATGGAGATATACAGATTGACAAGCATCAATTTACCTTTGGAATATCATTTATTCAACCATTTTATAATATCAATACTATGAAAAAAATACTTATCATTCTATTAGGCCTGTCCGCAGGTTTAATAAGCTGTAAAAAAGAAGACAGAATTCCATCCGCCAAACACGAAGAAAATAGCGCTGAAAAATACGCGGTTTCGTTCGCAGTAGCACCATTTGACGTACAAACCGGAACTTTATCGGTACAGAGTGCTGCAAAAAAAACTTCAGCCTTAAAAGATAATTTCAAGTACTTATATTATTATGTAACCAAACAGAGTGATTCGTTGAACGTCATTAAAACCATCAAACAGCAATCAACCGATCCGAATTTCGGGAGAGTTACCGATACTTTGCCTGCGGGAAAATACAACATTTTTATCATTGGTGCCGCCCGTTCAGACGTGTTGGTATTTACAGGGAACGAAACGTTATATTTTCCCGGTTTATTTTTAGCCTATGAAGGACAAAACTTTCATAGGCCCCCCAACAGCATAGGAGACAACTTTTATAAAAAGATTCCGATTACTGTTAGCAAATACAGCAATCAGGATGTAAAGCTTGACCGTATTGTTGGCCGGGTAAATGTAAAGTTTACAGATGCTATACCTCCGGGAGTGTCTAAAATTGTTGTCAATTTCAATTCCGTACCGGACATCCTTGATCTGTATACAGGAGTAGAGGCTGTCACGAATAGCGTAGGTGGTGAAACCGTAACACAAACGTACATTGTTAAACCCGGGGATGTAGGTAAGACCGGTTTAACGATGGGCGATTATTTTTGGGAGGGCGGACTTTGGATAGACGTCACTTACTATGATCTCAATGGTAACGAGGTTGACCGAAAAGTTCCGACTGGCAGTTGGGTGATTGAGGCAAACACGATTGTTACTTTTTCCGGAAAACTATTCAATCTCTCAACCGGGTTTAATGTAGGCGTGAACAGTGATTGGGGTCCACAGATCAATCAGCCATTTGAGTTTTAATCTGCAAACCTGAAACAAGGGCTCCAAGCTTTTCTGCTTTCTTTGATTTTATATGTTCTCAGATGAGATTGGTCCCTTAAATGGACATTCTGGAAAGCTTGACCAGTCTATTCCGTGCTCTTTAGAGCACCGAGTTGTGTCGGCAATAAGAAAAAACTGGGCTAATTAATTAATATGGTCAAAGTGTTTCGAAACAATTTGTTTGCTATTCCGGAACGCGGTGATCAATGGCTCCGGAATGTCCGCCCTGATCGTCAGAATGGATTGATACGGGCTTTAAGCTGATCAAAAATCCCGGTAATAAAGGTTTCTACGCAGGTTTTGGTGACCTGTTGGTCAAGTCCTTACCGGTTATTATCACAGCCTTAAGTATTATTGGAACGATAGCCTTGCTTTTGGTATCGGGCGGGATTTTCAGGCACAATATTGCCTGGTTGCACCAGTTATACCCGGCCCTGCCCGCCATCACTATGGAGTTCGCGCTGGGTTTGGCGGCAGGACTGATCGCGGTTGGCCTTTGGAAAGGCGGCAGGAAAGTCTTTTGTTGATCGAGTAGAGTACGAGCTGAAAGAATTCGCTCTGGACGGGCTCTACTTTCCTTATCAATGGCCCGAACCCGCCACCTATTTAGCTCACACTAAGCAGATAGAAATGTTATGGAAATTTAATCCCACTATAGATTCAATAGGCCTGAACCTAACCGACATAAATACGTTATTGACCAGTGGACAATCAGAAGTACGGGCGGTTAAATATATGGCCAACCGCTTTAGTGATTTATAACGAATTTTGGTTTATGTGGCTGTGAGGCAGGACGTAATCCCTTTTTATCACCTCCCCGGGAAAACCCATCAGATTTAATAAGGTCAATTTTTTTCTAACAACAAGCCGCATAGGCCGCTGCTATTTGACTCGTTTCGGTTTTAACAGAGTTGGTGTACTAATATCGTACGCTTTTCCATAAACACCGTCCGGATTCGGACGGAGAGCCGCGGAAATAATCCCGGTTTACCTGTAAATTGCCGTTCAGTCTGCTGGCATAGTAATTGAACTGCCAATTAAGTAGTTTGAAGCACTTTTTAAAAGTTTTACAAAACGCTACGACTTACATTTCATATCACATTTATGTTCTCGAACTACCTGAAGATTGCTTTCCGTGTGCTTTGGCGTAACAAAATTTATGTTATCCTCAATATCGGCGGGCTTGGATTTGCGATTGCCTGCTGTATAGTGGCTTATCTTAACTATAACTACCGGGCTAATTTTGACCAGAACTACACGGGGACCGAGCATATTTATCGACTCAACAGTATGCGCGTTGTTGACGGCAGTAAGCAGCCCTGGGGTGTTGTACCCCTGCCGTTGGCCCAGGCAATTCAAAGGGATGTACCCGGAGTGGAGCAGGTTGCCCGACTGAGCAGTGCTGCGGTTATAGTAAAGCATCAGGAGAATACATTCGATGAACATATCCAATACGCCGATAAGGCCATATTTGATTTTTTTGCCTTACCATTAAAATCCGGAAATCTTTCCGGTTTTGACCAGCCTGGCCAGGTAATCATTAGCGAAGCTTTTGCAGAAAAATGCTTTTCTAAGGAAATCCCCGTAGGTCGGTCCCTGACGATCATTGGATCAGATGGAAATCCGAAGGTGTATACCGTAGCTGCCGTGGCTAAGCAAATCCCCGAAAATTCAAGTCTTCAGTTCAACATCATTACTTCTTTTGATAATGGCGCTGACGGAAATCAAACACTATCCAATAACTGGGAAAAAGCAAATCGCATTACCACCTTTGTCAAATTAAAAAACAATCAATCCGCTGGTTTGATAACAGGCATCCTTAATCCGTACGTACAGGTTAATAATCGCAACAATATTGATTGGCCTGTAGCTGGCTTTTTCCTCCAGCCTTTCTCCGATTTAGCAACGAGTTCAGATATTGATATGCCAGGATACGTTTATGGCAGCCAGCTTACCGTTAATCCCCGTGGCGTATTGGTTATTGTACCGGCGATCATGTCATTATTTATTTTGATGATAACCTGCTTTAACTTTACCAATATTTCTATTGCTTTTGCCAGCGGTCGGTTAAAAGAGATAGGCATTCGTAAAGTGATCGGAGGCCTCAGGAGGCAATTGATCTGGCAATTCCTGACGGAAAATTTGGTATTGTGTACTTTTGCATCGGCATTTGCATTATTTTTTGTCCGCCTGTTATTACCGACAGTCATGCAACTCACCGGCGTTGATCTTTCGCCTGACTTAGGCAAGGACTATGGCTTCTGGATCTTTTTGCTAATAACTCCGGCTTTCAGTGCGATCTTTTCAGGCCTTTACCCGGCTTTGTATATCAGTTCATTCCAGCCGGTAAAAATTCTTAAAGGGAAAACGGCGCTCGGTTCTTCCAATCGTTTTACGCGTTTTTTGCTGATTGCTCAGTTCAGTTTATCCTGCTTTGCGCTGGTGGTCGGTATTGTCATGTCGCAGAATGCATCATTTCAGAAGAAAGCCAACTTTGGATACGCGATCAATGAGATAGCTGTAGCAGAAATCAACAGTCCGCAGGAATACACCGCTTTTAGCCATGTTATTCAGCAATTACCGGAGGTAAAGAGTATAGCCGGGTGTACCCAACAAATCGGTGATGGAACCTACACGCAAACGGTCCAAACACATAATGACAAGATTCAGGTGCAGGCTGCAAATATCGGTGGGGAAGCATACCTCAAAACTATGGGTATTCAATTAGTTCAGGGACGTCATTTTTATGAAACCGGCGCAGATGCCAGTGAATCCATCCTTGTTAACCAAACCTTTGTCCAGCGATTGGGCCTGAAACACCCGCTTGGCCATCGCATAAGCCTCGATAGTATAAAATACACCATAGTTGGCGTTGTAGGTGACTATAAAGAATTCGGCTTACACGACCTTGTACCACCTTGTGTGCTTCACATGGCAAAACCTGCCGACTATAAATTTATGGTGTTGAGGACAGATGAAAAGAACCTGGCCCGCGTAAACGGGCTCCTACAAACGGCTTGGCACCAAGTGGCCCCTAATAGACCATACCGGGGCTACCTGCAATCAGACCTGATTGAAAAAGAGATCAGAATGACGCAGGGTTTCAAGTCGATCGCGTTTTTTCTGGCAATAGTTACCTTATTGCTGTCGGCGTCAGGATTGTTTGCACAAATTGCGTTGAATATTGACAAACGAAGTAAGGAAATCGGCATGCGTAAAGTTCTTGGGGCTTCGGTGATGCAAATTATCGGATTGATCAACCGGGAGTTCATACGTATTATCATGATTGCCTTTGTTATCGGCTCTGCTTTAGGTTATTTATTTATTAGTAAGTTTATTTTTCAGGTTATCTATAAATATCACCCTGATGCGGGTCCTGAGCCATATATTGCTACTTTATTGATCGTTATACTATCCTGCATCCTGATCATCGGAACAAAAACACTTCAGGCTGCCAGGGCAAATCCGATAGACAGATTAAGGGCGGAATAAATGAGAAAATAATTGACAAATAAAGCTTTCCTAAATTTTACCCAGCTCCCTGTCGGCACTTTTCGGTCAACTAAATTACCATTGCTATCCTAGTAGTTTACATCTATTTAAAGATATCCGCCCCAAAATAAATAGCTAAAAGCGAAACCCGCACTAATAGCAGATCAAAAAACTATTTACCGATACGGTATCGGAGCGACACCAAACCGGACTCATAAGTTTTGCATTCCAGCAGACGGATTGTAGTCCGACTATCGTTTTCCCGGAAAAGAGGCTTACCGCTACCCAGGAGTATAGGATGCACTGACAACCAGAGTTCGTCTACCAGGCCCTCTTTAAGGAGTGCATCAGTAAGCGATGCACCGCCGTAGAGCCATATATCTTTACCGGGCTGCTCTTTTATCCTTCGCGCCACAGTAATACTATCTTCCGATATAAGCACGGCGCCTTTCTTTACTGATGTAAGTGTCCCGGAAAATACGTATTCCGTCATTACCGGCATGCCGGGTACAGTTTCTCCGTTATTGCTATCGGCATACTGTTGCAACATTTCGTAGCTTTTACGGCCGATGAAGATAGCATCCACACGGGTAAAAAATTCCTTTAAACCATAGTCCTGGTCTGTAAAACACCAGTCATATTCACCATTTGGCCCTTCAATGTATCCATCTAAAGTTATGGCTAGTCCCAATATTAGTTTTCGCATATCAATCATTTTTTTTGTAAAACAAAAGTGGGTAGAACCGACCATTTCAAATTGTACAAAACGGACATCAATACAAAATATTCGTCGCAAGCGCGACCTGCCCGGGCGTGTGTCCTGTAAAAGCCTTGTAGTCACGATTAAAATGTGCCTGATCGTAATAACCGCTTTCGTAAGCCACCTCGGTTAGTGAAAGTAAAGGATACTTTTTCAGGTGATTGAGCGACCTGATGAACCTGCAGACACGCAGGTATTCTTTGGGTGATAAGCCCACAATCTGCTGGAACTTTCGTGAAAGATGGCGTTGGCTAAGGCCGGTATCATTAGTAAGCTGCTTTACAGGCATGTGTTCAGCTGATCTTTGTATCCTCTCCAGACAATAGGCTACCTGCTGGTCGTATTCATTTTGTGTCAACTGTCGCAGCAAATATTGCTGTACGATACATGTACGTGCCTTATGATTACAGGCATCAGCTAGCTTATTCTCTATTTCTGCCGCCATACCATGCCATAAATCTGACAATGCCAAAGTTCTGTCGGCTAATATATGCATCGGTAAATGAAAGAACCTGTACGCCACTCCCGGATAAAAACAAATGGCAACGCAACCAGCGCCTTTGCGCATCTGCACATCCGAGTGACGGCTCATCCGAAAAGTAACAATGCTGCGATTGTACAGCTCGTTGCCAATAATGGCCACAGCGGTATCGGTATAGTTCACAAATAGTTCAACGCAAGTATCAGGTAGTACACGTATATGATTTGTGTCTACATCAGCTTCGCAGTCCATTGTACATATCAGTTTTACGTAGGGCTGCAGCTCGGGAATGACTTCAAACTGCTGAATAAACATATTAATAAATATAGGTTATATCATCAAATTGCGGGCAAATTTTATAATAATAACTTGAATCATAAAGTAACGCGGATACGGAGCGTATTGAAAGAGTAATTGTCAAATTCCTGAGTAACGCAGCAACAACTGCTAAGTCACTGTAACCGATCATGCGCCTGGCATGCCAGCGGATAAACAACCCTTCCTTTTCGACCGTTAATACCAGCTTAATGGAAATGAAAGCCATTATTCCGTCTAAGCCTATTTATCAGTTCAGAAGTCATTAAGCGACACCAGGAAAAATCTGCGTTAACAGCAAGTTGGGAGCCGGAAGTACATTCTGGTTTTCATTCCGATTTAATGTTTTATGGTATCGTTTCCGCCTGAGACACCAAAAAAGCCCCCCGCTATTGGAGGCCTCGACAGGTTCGGCAATAACGTATCGGCTTGTAATATTTACAAAACGATTATTACTAACATTTATTTCAAACTGAGGCGCTACCGGGCTTCGCAATGTATTTCCGCACGATATAGTATAATCGGTCTAAATCGAAAGGCTTTTTTATATAAGCATCAAAGCCGGCCTTATTATATTCTTCGTGGATATTGCAGTTGCAACTCATTGCAATAACGGGCAGGTGTGGATATTTTTCTTTGATCCGGTGGCACATGTCTATACAGATATGCCCATCCAGCTTGTATTCCAGCATAATAATATGTGGCCGAACCTGGTCGATATAATCAATAAGATCTCCAGTATCAGCCGCTAATGGAAAAACAACAAAACCTTCCAGTTCCAGGACCAGGCTAAGTGTTTCCATAACCGCCGCGTCTGCCTCCTGTAAGACTATTTTTTCGCGCATAAGACATGGAGTAAACAAAGAATCGAACTATTGGTTTATATAACAGCATTTTAAAATGCTCCCGAATACTGGGGCTTGTCCTCAGTACTTATCCTGTAAAAATTTTTGTTATATCCCAACGACTTTTTTTCCACTATTCCCCTTTCTACAAGCTTTTTCAATCTGGTGTTAAAAGCACTGACGCTCATTTGATGCCCCGAAGCTTTCATTTCCATCCAGAGTGTCTCGGCATCTCTCTCCTCGTCTGTACGCGTAATATAGTTGATTATCTTATCGTTAATTAAGATATCTTTTTCCTGTTGTTTTGTCATTCTCGATTTCGAAGACCGATATTTAGGATCGCTTATCATATTATGGGATTACTGAACAAGATATTAATATTTGAGGCAGCTATCAGGATATACTCCGTCGCTTAACAAAGCGATAGACTCGCATTAAGATATTAACCAAAACTGTAGAAAAGTTGGAGTTGGCAAATTGAATCCGTTTTTTTAATAATATAGTCTCCGTTGATGGCTAGTTTTTTTGCTGATGTCCAAATGATGATCATAGAGCGAGTATATAAAAAGCCATATCGCGCCAAAACTCGTATTTTTTATGTAGTTTTGGCGTAATATAAATATGTATATCACGCCAAAACTCATATTTTATAACGGATTATGGAAAACGTAATTGGAAGAACCGAAGAAAAAGCGCTGATCCAAAAGATTGAAAAATCCGGAGAACCAGAATTACTCGCCGTGTATGGTCGCAGAAGAATTGGAAAAACGTTTCTGATCAGGAACGGATTTAGCCAGCGCCTTACCTTCGAGTTTTCAGGAACGCACAATGCCTCACTCCACCAGGAACTGGAAAGCTTTAGCCTTGCCCTGACCAATGCCAGTGGCGGAATACAACTTGCCAAGCCCAATAGCTGGATTCAAGCATTTCAAATGTTGATCCAATACCTTTCGCCTTTAATAAAAAAACAAAGAAGGGTCATTTTTTTTGATGAATTTCCCTGGATTAATACACCGCGGTCCGGCTTTTTGCCAGCATTTGAAAACTTTTGGAATGGTTGGGCCTCCAGGGAAAAAAATCTTGTTGTCGTGATTTGTGGTTCTGCTGCCTCCTGGATGATAAAGAAAGTTATCAACAACCGGGGAGGTTTACATAACAGGGTAACCCGAAGAATAAGACTGTTACCTTTTACAGTGGCGGAAACCACTGATTATTTAAAAGCCAGGAACGTCAAGCTCGACAACTACCAGATCTTACAGATCTATATGGCAATGGGCGGCATACCACAATACTTAAAAGAAATAGAACCAGGATTTAGCGCTGCACAGGTAATAGACAAATTGTGTTTCACCAAAGACGGATTACTTAACGATGAATTCAAAAACCTTTACTATTCTTTATTCGACAGTGCAGAGAATCACATTGATATCATCAGAGCATTAGCACAAAAAGGCAAAGGATTGACCAGGAGTGAAATCATCGAAACCTGTAAACTGACATCGGGAGGCTACACGACGCAGCTACTGGACGAGCTAAAAGAGTCAGGGTTTATTACGCCTTATGTGCCTTTCGGCAAAACATCCAAAGACAGTATTTATAAACTTACTGATGAATACTCGCTCTTTTATGTCAAGTTCATTGAAAACAGCCGGGCCAGAGGTCAGGGAACATGGCTGATGTTCTCAACAGGCACATCGTGGAGAACCTGGAGCGGAATTGCCTATGAAAGCATCTGTATGAAACATATTGATCAAATTAAGAATGCCATTGGAATTAGAAGCGTATATGCCGAGGTGTCTGTCTGGCGATACCAGCCTAAATTGGCTAGCGAGCAAGGCACACAGATAGATTTATTGATTGACAGGGCTGACCGATGCATTAACCTATGTGAAATGAAATTTGCTTCAGATACCTTTGAAATTACTAAATCTTATGCCAGGGAACTTGACCACAAGCTTAAAATATTTCAGGTCCAGACCAAAACTAAAAAATCGTTATTTATGACCATGGTAACAACTTATGGTGTAAAGAGCGGAAAAAACTATCCAGGCCTTATACAGGACGAAATTACCATGGATGTACTTTTTCAATCTTAACAATTCCATCGCTATTAGCACTTAAATGACAGACAGCATCCTTATTAAACTGGGACCATTAGGACAGTTTTTAAAAGAAAAAGCCGCTATTGGCTTTTCTCTGTTATCCGGTTATGGTTACTTACGTACCTATTTTCGTCGTATCGACCGCAGCATTACCATAGCATAGAGGAAAGGAACTGTTCGTTTTTGCGTTGATCCGTGACCACGAAGCCCGCTTCCGTAAAGTGTTTTCCGGCTCCTGCGAGGAGGTGATCCACCAGACCGTTGAGGCGACCGCTGAACTTTTGATCGCGGAGTTAAGCAAAGCTTAAACAAAAAGGGACGCCTTTCGGCATCCCCCGTAAAAATCACCAGGGCGTTTTTTATGCTGATTCGGCGGCTGCGGCTGCGTTCACATAATTTTCGGCTACTTGGGTCAACAGGGAATCGGCATTTTTTTCTTCAGCTAAAGTTTCATCAAACAGGCCTTGCGCTTCACTGAAGCCTAATGTTCCGGCTAAGGTGCACAGGGTGCCGTAAGAGGCGATCTCGTAATGTTCCACCTTCTGAGCAGCAGAAATAATGGCTACGTCCCTTACTTCCGTGCCTTTGTCGGTATCGGACAGCAGTTCGGTAGCTTCGTTTAGCAGGCCTTCCATGGCCAGGCATTTCTTAGCCACTGCTTTTTCACCGATCGAAGCAAAAACGCTTTCCAGACGGGTCACATGGTTCTTGGTTTCTTCGAGGTGGGTAGTAATGGTTTGTTTCAGGTCCTCCGAGGTCGCTCCCTTGATCAGTTTCGGCAAAGCGGAGGCCAAATGTTTTTCCGCCCAGTAGATGTCCTTGATCTCATCAATAAATAATTCTTTCAGCGCACTTTCTGCTTCAGGTGTGCGGCTGGCTGCTGCTGCAGACTTTTTGTTTGTTTTTGCAGGCATGATTGTAGCTATAATTTTGGTTAAAACTGTATAAAAAACGTTGCTGTTAAAAAAACAAGAAGCGTTCCAAACTCCCTGAAAAATCAGCACAATTTTCATTTTTTCCGGATGGCGCTGATCTCGCCGTTTCGTTCCATATAAATTTTTTCAATCCCCTCCATATCTTCCGTCAGCGCAGATCTCCGGACGCCCTGCATGATGTCTTCCTCACAGACCAATCCTTTTTCCATATGGTTTTTAATGAACTTCCCCTGATCAAACAGCGGAATCTTATCGCCCTCCACAAAGCGGCCGAAGGACTTGTGATGAACGATCAGCCAGCCGAATATCCGGTGCAGGGAAACGATAACAAAGCAGCAGGCGACCACCGGTACAAAAGCCGAAGCGCCAACCACCGCCCGGCTCATGATGGCTCCCAGCGAAATCGTAATAATATTATCCAGTGGCGTCCGCACACCGAATGAGCGCCGGCCAGAGATGCGGATCAGCAGGAAGGCGATCATAAAAATGACTACCCCGCGGCTGCTCATCTGCAGCGCATTGAGGTCTTTCCCCTCGCCAAAAATTTTTAACAGCAGTTCCATAGCAATTGATTTTGGTTACTATTTAATTCCTTAATAATTTGGCTGCCTGCTTTGCAGATAACCTGGCAGTCACGCTAAACTCCTTGCCCGCCTGTTCGTTATAGTTCTTAAAAAAGGCTTCCAGCTGCTCAGCGATCGCCTGCGGTAATTCTTCCAGCGTCCTGATACCGGAGAATAACTGCGAGACATCCGGGATACCGATAAAACGGTCATTCCGAATCGTTTCCCCGTTTCGTTCAGTCTGCTTGGCCTGTAATACCCCGATGACCCGGCAACTCACCAGGCAGCCGGGGAAAGTGGAGCCTTCGGAAATCACGATGATATCCAGCGGATCGCCGTCCTCGCCTTTTGTCCCGGGGATCATGCCGAAATCAAAGGGAAATACCAGCCCGGCAGGCAGGAATTTACTCAGCCTGAAACGTTTTTCCGCCGGGTCGTAATCAAACTTCTGATTTGACCCTTTCGGACATTCGATCATGACGGTAACTGTAGTTGATTTATTCATCATCAAGTCTTTTTAATTGGTTTTCGGATCCCTGATTTCCTTTTCTGGTTTTCCGCGGCGGCATCTATCGAATGTGTGCGGGTCAGGTCATTTTCCTTTTCTGCCAGGTCCGACAAGCGGATATAGAATTTATATAGCTGATCCAGCTCTTCTTCAGTCAGGTCCTCGATATTGACCATGCGGTTACTGGTGCCCTCATGCGAGGCTAATAATTCATTTAACTTCAGATGGACGGCTTTGGAATCTTTATTCTGCGATTTTTGGATCAGGAAAACCATCAGGAAGGTAATGATCGTCGTGCCGGTATTGATGACCAGCTGCCAGGTTTCCGAATAATGAAATAACGGTCCGGTGACTGCCCAAATGAGCACGGTGGATGTAGCGATGATAAATGCCGCGGAACTTCCGGTGGCCGCTGTGGCCCAGTTACTGAAACGTTCGAACAAATTCGTCTTTTTTTTCATAAGGCTTTCCATTTGATATGAATTTCGCTGTCACCGGGAATGGTAAATTCCAGGTGGCCTTCTTTTGTTTTTTTTCCTTTAGCAGGCACTTTACCGTCGTTCAGCGTCACCGTAAATTCCGGCATTTTACCTTTATCCGTTTTAACCAGCATCAAACGGCAGCTGAGCCGCGCCTCTCCCGCCAGCTTAAATTTGGCCGGACGGTGTTTTTTCGGCGAGAAGCCATAAGTCGGGTAATCGGTATAGATCAGGAAAGGCTCGTCTTCCACCTGCATATAATGGCGTGGTAGAATACCAAAAGCATTCCCCGCACCGTAAACTTCCTGCCCCACTTCGCCGGATTTCTCCCAACCGTCATGCATATCCTCCAGCGCGATCCACAGGTTCGGGTCAACTTCACCGGTCTTCACCTCATCGGATAACATCTCTTGCGGCAGCATCGTTGGGTAATAATACACGGCGCGGTCTACCAGGAAACGTATATATTCAGCCATCAGCAAACGCAGGGAAGGCAGGATATCCTGTCCTTCAGCATGCCGCAGGTAGTCATGAAAGGCACAGAAGACTTCCTGCTCCTCGTAAACCGCCGTATAGGGCGCATCGTTCAGCGGGAACAGGGCGAAGAACGATGGGAAATTCTGACCATAGCCATAGTTGCAGTCCCAAAGTCTTACATTCCTGAACACGTTAGCCAGGCACAAATAACTGAGCTCTTTATATACTTCTTTTTGGGTTACCTTATACAGTCGCAATAAAGCCCCTGCCGAAAAGGAGGTATTATTCGCCTGGTAGAATAAGTCAAAACCTAAACCCTTCAACTTTAAAGCGGCTTTTTCAGCCTCGGCCAAATAACGTTTGTTGCCTGTCAGTTCCCAGGCCTGCAGCATCACATGCGCATATAAGCCGGGCACATCCTTTTCGCCGCCCCTGCCCGGTTGTGTTTCCGCTTTGATCACCTCGAGCGTATCCATTTTATAAAACACCGGCCACCGGTAATTGAAATGGCGGGCCACCTTTATAGAAAATTCCAGCGAATCCAGGAACAGTTTTTCAGCAATTTTATCCCCTTTGAGCGCTAATCGGGATAAGTTCAATAGCGGGTGGTGCAAATACCAGGAATCCATGACCATGGGTTTCTTTTGTTCTTCATCGCCTTCCATGGTATCCGCCAATTTAGGATGCCAGCGCATGATCGTGCCCAGGTCCTCATGATAAAAAGCGGGCAAGCCTTCCTTGATCTTTTTCATCACCGCCAACTGTGAATCGTTCCATTCTACATAATCCAGCAAAGGCAGGAGCACCGCCAGCTGCACCATAACCTCCGGCGGTGTGGCATAATCACAGACATAAGCATTCAGGTAATGATTCCCGTCTACCTGTGTCCAACAACCCGGACTTTCGGTCAGGTCAGTTAAACCGTTTTGCAAAGTTTCCGGCCAATTCTTATAAGTGGTGGCTGGTTTTGGCAATTCAAGATAAACTGCCGCCAGCAGGTCAAGATATTGACGGACCATCCCCGGCTCGTCTCCCGGTACCTGGTCATCAAAAGCAATAAAGGCATCACTCAGGGTATAAGTTTTCCCGGCTTCGAGCGGTTTATTTTTCAAAGTTGGCGGCAGCGCAAATCCGATCTCCGGCCACACCCCGCCCACCGTATCACCGGCTGAAGTTTCTRTCACCTGGTTATAATCTGCCAGTGCGGTCAGGTTCTGCAGGTAAAGCACCGAGCCCGCCTTCGGCCGGGTCAGGTTAAAATACAGCTGTCCGGAACGCGTACCCACCTGGCTGACTTTGATCTCGCCTTCAGCCAGCCTATCGCTGCTTGCTGCGCCGAGCGGCACGATATCCCGCGGCCAGTAAGGGAATAAAACCGGCGCTGCCGTTTTCAACGTTGTGGTCAAGCGCAGTACGGGGATTTCTCCGGCGGGTAACCGGACAACAGCCTCGTATTCACCCATCAGCGATGTGATACGAAAGGTAATATTTTCGTCCTTCTCCACCAGCTTTTTCAGGTCGAGCTTGTCGTTGGGGGAATAAGCCAGCCGAAAGGCTATACGGCTCCGCTTCGGCCAGGAGGCGACCAGCCAGCAGGAATCGCCGATCAAAAAAACTTTAAAGGAATAACCCGCTTTATCTTGTTGGTAAACGGGGGTCAGGTCAGGACTGTTCAGTTTTTTATTCACAGTCAATAGCCAGGCTGAGGTTGCATTCATTGTAAAAAAAATTCAATCGTTAAACAAAACTTTAATACGCCGTGAACGCTGCGGTTAGCGCCAATAAAAAAAACGTAAGACATAAACTGTGCCGTGAATCAAATTGTTTTAATTTCTTAGAAAATTATTTATTTAATTTAAAGCATAATTTTGGAATGGAAATTGTATGTGAAAAAGTTCACCAATAAAATCTACAATCATGTTTCACCACGTCAAATCATTACAATTCAATGCCAGGGTATCCCGCCCTGACCCACGTTTTGCCAACCTGTTGCTGGAGCAATTCGGCGGCGAAAACGGAGAGCTGGCCGCAGCCATGCAGTACTTCACCCAGGCATTCGGCGCGAAGGTGCCGCACCCGGACAAATACGATATGCTGATGGATATCGCGACCGAGGAATTCAGCCACCTCGAAATTGTCGGCGCTACTATACAGATGTTGCTGAAGGGCGTGAACGGCGAACTTAAAAACGCTGCCGATAGTTCCGAAATCATGCAGGTATTGAACGGCAAGGCTGCCAAAGAGGATATTATCCACGAAGCTGTATTTGCTAATCCGCAGTTTGGCATCATCACCGGCGGTGGCGTAACCCCGCGCAACAGCCAGGGCATTCCCTGGTGTGCATCCTACATCCACTCCAATGGCGACCTGACCGTAGACCTGCGCAGCAATCTGGCTTCGGAATCACGGGCCAAGCTCGTTTATGAGCATTTGATGAAATTTACGGAGGATCCCTATATCCATGAAACGCTGTCTTTCCTGATGACGCGCGAAGTAGCCCACTATAAAATGTTTGAAGCGGCGCTGGACAGCATTCCCAATAATTTTCCGCCGGGCGTACTGGCAGCTGATCCGCGGTTTACGCAACAAGCCTACAATTTGTCCGATGGCGCCGTTCGCGGTCCCTGGAACGAAGGGGAAATGCCGGGCCTGAGTAAGGACTGGAACTTTGTTGAAAACCCCTTGCAACAGGTGCAGGAAACCGAAGGACAAACGAAATTACCCCAGGATTTCAGCAAAGAATTAAAGGCAAAAGATAAGCTGGACAAAGAGATGAGCGCAGCTAAAAGCGCCGAAGTAAAGGATGCCGAGCCGAAAGGCATTGCGCAATGGAGTACCTATGAACCTGTAAATGCATAACCCGTATGAAGATGAAACGTGTGAAAAAATTGTATGGCTTACTGATGACCTTTTCATTGCCGTTGCTGATCGCCTCCTGCGATCAGCGTGACAGCCAGAAAAAGATCGGTGGCAGCCAGGACACCTCCAGTGTCCATAAAGCCGGAGGACCTGCTATCCGGGATACGGCGACCATTAACAAAGATCGCCGTGATTCTGCCCTAAGGCCGGCAAGCGATTCCACCAGTAAAGGTAATGCTGACCCTTCAGGGCATTTATCCGGTAATCCCGTTAAGCAATAAGCTGATGAATTTGAAAGGACAACGGGTGGTTAGCCCGGACGGACAAGGAGAAGTACTGGAAACCACGGACGACAGCGTTGTGGTTAAGCTGGATTCCGGCGAAATAAAAACTTACCCTTCCGACGATGTCGAAGACGACAGCAGCGCCGGTTAGAACACATTATTAATATATTATGCAAAAGAATTTTTTTTCTATAATCATCCTCGTGGCCTTGACGAGCCTGAGTAGTTGCGCGGCAATCGAAGGCATTTTTAAAGCGGGCGCAGTCGTCGGCATCATTGCCGTGATCGTGGTGATCGGCATTATCCTATGGCTCTTTTCCCTGTTCCGGGGCAAAAACTAATAAGCCGTGCAGGAAGCTGTATTCTTCAGGAATAATAACAAATAATTATTTACCACTAACAAACGAATACCTATGGAAAACACTGAAAGAGCCCTCGATGTGCTCAACGATCTCATCAAGATCAACAATGACCGGGCAGCCGGTTTTCAAAAAGCAGGCAAAGACCTGGAAGGTGACGAGAATGGACTGATCCCCGTCTTTAATAAATTAGCGGGCGAAAGCCGGCAATACGTAGCGGAACTGAGCGATATTGTGCAGCAATACGGCACTGAGCCCGCCGAAGGCACCAGTACTTCCGGCGACCTGCACCGCGCCTGGATCGATATCAAATCCGCCTTTACGGGCAGCGACCTTTTAGCTATCCTGAACGAATGCGAACGTGGTGAGGATGCCGCCAAAGCCGCTTATAAGGATGCGCTGGATCCGGAAAATGAGCTCAGCGCGGAGCTGGCCCAGGTCCTGCAAATACAGCAACAGGGCATTACCGAAGGCCACAACCTGATCAAATCCCTGCGTGACCAGGTGGCAGAATACGATAACGACGATCAAGATGACGTACCCATAGCCGAGGAACCATCGTATGAAGGCAACGCAACTGAATATCGAAACCAAACGGCTTACGCCCCCGAACCGGAAAGCATGGAACAGGAAGAGGCATGGCAGAAAGAAACGGAAACAAACAGCGGCAATTCTAAACTTCTGGAGTTTTTTGTCAATGAGCTAAAGGACTTACGTTGGGCAGAAATGGAACTCGTGGACACCCTGCCCGAAATGGCCGAAGCTGCTACTTCCGGCGAACTCAGGAATGCCTTTGAACAACACCTGGCGGAAACGAAAGAGCATGTTACCCGCCTGGACCAGATATTCGATATCCTGGGCCTGGAAGCCGAAAGCCGTAAGTGTGAGGCCATGTCCGGTATCATCGATGAAGGTGATGAGATCATCAGCGCTACAGCAGAAGGCACCGCGCAACGCGATGTGGGACTGATCTTTGCCGGACAGAAAGCAGAACATTATGAGATCGCTTCTTATGGCGGTATGATTGCTTTAGCTAAAACATTAGGCTACTATGAGATTGCGGAGTTATTGGCGCTCACACTGGATGAAGAAAAAACAGCTGATGCCATACTCACGGAAATTGCAGAAAGTCAGGCCAATTACGCAGCCAGTAATGAGCCGGCGAAAGATTAAGTAATGTCACCGTATGGTAGGTTGGGCCGCTTATTTTGGGCGGCCCTTTTTGATTCCGCTATTTTGCTGTCATCATACATCATATCATCGTTAAGGGCTTGCGCGCCAAATGGTTCTCTTAGCTTAACTTTTTTAAGATATCATTGATCGAAAAATGCGCACCGCAGACAAACTCATCCGCGGCACCATAGTACATCGTTAGCCGGTCGCCATCTACCACATGACCATTGGTAAAGACCACAAACCCGAAAAATCCGCTCAGTTCATAGGTCTCCGTCGGCACCATGATCGGCTCAGTTGTTCGGGAGATTACTTGAGACGGATCGTTAATGTCCATCAGAAAAGCGCCTAAACAATACTGGTGCTCCGCGTTCGCGCCATGGTAAATCTCCAGCCAGCCCTGATCTGTACGGATCGGCGCGGCACCAGCATCAACCCGTGCGCCATCCCATAAGCCCGGCCGGGTTTTAATCAGGCATTGGTGCTTGCCCCAATGCCGTCCGTCGGAAGATTCGGCCAGCCAGATATAATTGCCGCCGATCTCTTTACTGCTGGGCCGGTGCAGGCAGTAATACTTCCCACCGATCATTTCTTCAAAGATCGCGCAGTCTTTATTGTGCGGGGGCAGGATCATACCGCCGGATTCAAAATGCTGCCAGTCTTTGGTTATTTGCAGTCCCACGCCAACACCACTGTCCGATACAGCCGTATAGGTCAGGTAATAAGTATCACCGATCTGGCTGACCCGGCAATCTTCGATACCGAACCCTTCCAGATAGCCCTGCCCGAATAAAGGAACATAGCCGTCCGGCTCGGCAAAGCGCACACCGTCATCACTGGACAATAGCCGCAAATGAGAAATGGTCGTCAGGTAATCCAGGCCTTTATAACTGATCACCCGCGCGTCGGTAGCGATCAGGTCCGGGTCGTTCAACGGCACCTCCATGATCTTGGTATTCCCGTGGCGGTCATGGCTGGAAAAAAGAGCACGCCTTCCTTTTGCGCTACACCTTCGGCTACCCTGACCAGGAGCCAGATCCTGCCTTCAAAACGAAATACGCCCGGATTCAGCAAGCTGATGATCTGCAGACCGCCGGCGCTTGGTCGCAGGTCCTTTGGTAACAATAAAGGGTTTTCCGGGAAACGTTGGGTTATATCTTTCATCCTTTTTCCCGGCTCATTGATGAGCTGTACCATGGTTCGTTTTTTAAAGATTGAACTGATCGTCGGGTGATGTCACTAACAATATTTGCTTAGTTTTCATCACTGTTGATCCTGGGCAGGTTTTTGGTTGCGGGTCCCGTTAGTACATTTCCGTGTATGTCGTACCGCGCACCGTGGCAGGGGCAATCCCAACTTTTTTCTTCACCGTTCCAGTTCACAATACACCCTGCGTGGGTACAAACGGGGCTGAGCGCATGGATAGTTCCCTGTTCATCCCGGTAAGCAGCTATCTTTTCGCCTTCTACCTCCACTACCTTGCCGGTCCCCGGCCGTAATCTTTTTAAGGAATCGGTTCCATGGATACCTACGCGATCAGCCACAAAATGATAGGCGACATCGGCATTCTCTTTAACAAACTCGCTGAAGCCATCTATCGGTTTAATGCGTGAAGGGCTGAACAAGTCCTGGTATCTGTTGGGCCGCTTCCTGACCAGGTCGCTGAGTATTTTACCCGCGATGCTGCCCAGCATCATCCCGTTCCCGTTATAGCCGGTCGCGCAGTAAACACCATCCGCTGCCAGCGGCATCCGCCCGATATAAGGCAGGCCGTCCACCGGTACATAATATTGGGACGACCAGCGATATTTCACCGAGGACACATTATAATATTTCCGAATATATTTCTCCAGGTCGGCAAAGGCTTTTTCCGGATCGTCATGACCAGTCTTATGATCATTGCCACCGGCGATCAATAATTTTTCGCCGTCAATCACATGCGTCCGGAAATAATGATAAGGTTCCTGCATATCGTAAACCAGCGCATCCGGATAAGTATCGGTTTTTAATTTCAAGCCCAGCACATAACTGCGGTAAGGCGCACACTCGAAATTGAACAGGTTGATGTTGGGCGGCATATGGGTGGCATAGATCACAGCCTTAGCGCGGATAGTACCCTGGCCTGTTCCTGCGGCGTGTAGGCCATCAGCTGTTTCTATACCAGTTATCCGCGTATTTTCTAAAATCAAGCCGCCGGCTTCCAGGTAAGCTTTTTGCAAGCCCTGCAAATACTTTAAAGGGTGAAACTGTGCCTGCTTATCAAAAACCAGGGCCTTTAAATATTCCACCGCTGTCGGCACTTCCTCCGTATAACGTACAGGCACGCCTACTTTTACCGCGCCCTTATAGATCTCGTCCAGTTGTTTAACCTCGTCTTTGGTTTCTGCATATAGAAAGCCCGGTTTGGTTTCGTAATCGCAATCAATTTGGTAAGTGTCAATATGGGATTTGATGGCACGATAGCCTTCATTGATCGCATCCGCGAAAAGCTGCGCGCCTTCTTCCCCAAAGGCGCTTTCCGCTTCGGGGTAAGTCGTATCCGCAAAGGTGTTGATGTGCGCACTGGTGCCGCCGGTAGTTCCAAAGCCCGGGCTATGCGCCTCAGCGATTACGGTTCGTTTGCCGCCTTCCTGCAACAGTAGTGCCGCTGTCATGCCGGTGATCCCACCCCCAACAATCAGCGTATCAAAAACCATTTCAGGGACAGCTCCCTTCGTTGAAAAATTGTCGTTTAAGCCATCCTGCCAGACGCTTTCCTGTGCGCCGTCACGGGCGATCATGTTGTCAGATTTTGTTGCCATAATGCTACTACAAAAATTACCACAACTCTGTTTGACAATATCTTGTATATTTCTAAACAAAAAAATTTCTTTCAAGTTAATTAAGGACATCGAAAATTAATGGCCAACTTATGAAAGCAGCAGTATTCCACAAACCCGGCGATATCCGTTACGATACCGTTGAAGACCCGCGTATCGAAAAGGATACCAATGTTATTTTAAAAGTCACGTCCACTGCCATCTGCGGGTCCGACCTGCACATCCTGAGCGGCAGCGTACCGCAAACCAAGCCGATGGTCATGGGCCATGAATTTATGGGCATCGTGGAAGAGGTGGGTAAGGACGTAACCAAACTCAAAAAAGGCGACCGGGTCGTCGTACCTTTTCCCATCACCTGCGGGCATTGTTTTTTCTGTCAGCATGATGCTTCACCGGCTTGCGAAAACTCCAATTACAAGCATTATGGCCCCAACGGCGACATGATGGATCAAAAGGGCGCTGCACTTTTTGGTTATACAGACTTATATGGCGGTTACTCCGGTGGTCAGGCGGAGTACGTGCGTGTGCCCTATGCGGATATCAGTCCGCGTATAGTGCCAGAAAATATGACCGACGAACAAGTGCTTTTCCTCACCGATATATTTCCGACCGGCTGGTCGGCTATTGATTGGGCCGAGCTTAAAGGCGGCGAAATTGTCGCCATCTTTGGCTCTGGTCCCGTTGGCTTAATGGCTCAAAAAGCCGCCTGGGTCAACGGCGCCGGCAGGGTGATCGCTATCGATCCCCTGAACTACCGTCTGGAAAAAGCAAGAGCTGTAAATAAGGTAGATACCCTTAACCCGCACGAGGTAGACGTAGTGGAAGCTATCCGTGAAATGACCGGAGGTCGCGGGGCTGACGTTTGCGTGGATGCCGTAGGCTTTGAACCCGAACGGAATAGGCTGGATAAAGCCAAAGCGCTCATCAATTTCGAGGTAGGCAGCATGAAAGTCCTGGATATGGCCTTCAAAGCCGTGCGCCGCATGGGCACTGTATCCATTATGGGTGTTTACGGCTCTACCTACGACAACTTCCCGCTGCACAGGATATTTGATAAAGGCATTACCCTGAAGATGGGACAAGCGCCGGTCTTGAATTATATCGACCATTTAATTGACCTGGTGAAAGCAGAAAAAGTGGTGCTGGACGATATTATCACCCATACGCTGCCTTTAAGTGACGTAACGCGCGGTTACCACATCTTTGACAAGAAAGAAGAAGACTGCGTAAAGGTGGTACTTAAACCCTGGGGAACAGCAAAAACCAACTGAAAATACCGAGCCGGTTAAGATTGAGCACTAATCATTAAAAGCAATTTAAAAGGCATTTTTCAGGAAAACATTTCCGCGGCGCTGTCCTTTAAATTAAGCGAATTGCCATTTTTGACTACAGTCGGAACCTGTAAAACGCTCATAAATAAAGCCACAATCCATAATGGTACCGGATTTGTATCATCTATACTATCTATTTACTTAAAACATCAACACCATGAGATCACTATTGTATATCATCGCTGTCATCCTGGTTATTGGTTGGGCGATTGGAACCTTTGCTTACGCAGCAGGCAGTTTAATCCATGTTCTGTTAGTTATTGCCATCATCGCTGTCGTGCTGGGTTTCCTGCGCAGGGATACGACTACTATATGACAAATAGTTAAAAGGAAGAACCTGGTTGTCCAAATAACCGGGTTCTTTATCATTAAAAATAAAAGGAGGAACCATGCCCTGGTATAACGGAGATTACCCCCCATCCTATAAAAATCAGCCGCCGAAACTGCGGGAAAAGGCGGTAGAGATTGCCAATGAGATCCTGAAGGAAAGTGGAGATGAAGGCATCGCTATAGCGACGGGCCTGAAAAAAGCAAGGGCGTATTTTAAGGATCATCCGGAAGAAGCGGATAAAAAAAAATAATCATATGCCCTCTGCCGTTATTGCCGCGTATGAATATGATGCAGCTTCAGAAACGCTGACTGTTCGGTACCACTCCGGTAAAGTGTACAATTACCATCAGGTACCCGAAAAGGTTTTTAAGGAGATGCGATCTACCATGGTCAAAGGTATCTGGTTTAACCGGCATATCAAAGGCAAATATCCTTTTGAAGAGATGACGCCAGGTTTAAATCAGATCAAGCTATTATGAACTAACCATTGTACTGTGCTGACAAGGTCCGGACTTTGTTAACCACAAGGACGCTTGATCGTTTTGATCAAGCCTGATATTCCGCCCGCTATTCGTAGTAAAATATTGATCATTTTTCTAAACATATCCGATGCAACAGCTGTTACTAATTATATTAGTACGACTTATGAAAAGTAATGATAATGAAGAAAAGCTTTTTCGGGGAGACGAGGACGCTGTAGATACATCACAAAATAAAGGCTCAAATACGATAAAGGATCCGGACGACTGGACAACAGGCGACGAGAAAATGACAGGTGCTCAGCATTCCTATCTGACGACGTTATGCGCCGAAGCCGGCGAGGAATTCAATGAGCGGCTTACAAAAGCCGAAGCCTCCAAACGAATAGAAGAATTACAGCAGAAAACCGGGCGCGGTTTAGAAAACGGATAGTATGCCTTGCCCACTTATTGTGTTGCCGTTCCTGAAAGTCGACGGTATGGCGATTTATCCTTTTATTTTACTCAAAAATAAAGCCGACAGAAACAATGAACGATTAATCCGGCATGAGGCTATCCATCTTCGCCAGCAACTGGAGATGCTTATCCTACCGTTCTACCTTTGTTATCTGGCAAATTACTTCATCAATCGCTTTAAATATGACGATGAAAGCGCTTACCTGAAAATCATATTCGAGCGGGAAGCCTATGCCGAAGAAGGCAATCCGGCCTATTTGAAACAAAGGAAATTATGGGCATGGACCAGCTATTAACTGAGCTGCATATTTTCAGCCGCATCGTGATGCTTAGTTTTGTTCTTCCAGGCAATGTTTTAGAAAATGAAGGTTTTGCAGGGCGGCTCCCGCTGTATTATTAAAGTAAACGTAAACGGATTTACCTTCCTGCTGCCACTCTGTGATATACGAAGCATATTCATACAGGAAACTTTCACTATAACTGCCTTTATAATTGCCGGAGGGACCATGAAAACGCAGGTAAACCAGGTCATCGGCGGTAAGCTCCAGTGGCGCGGCTGATTTGGGCATATCTTGCAAAACCATGGCGACCTGATGCTGGTTTAAGCGTTCAAAAACTTCATCCTTGTACCATGATCGGTGACGGAATTCCAGGGCGATGGGCCAGGTATAGGTTTTAAGTATGACAAGCAACGCTTTCAATTGCGAAAGAGCGTTTACTTGCAGGCTTGGTGGGAATTGAACAAGCAGGCAGCCTTGCTGCGTTTGCGGTAATTGGATCGCTTCCATGAAACGCGCAACGTCTGCTTCGGAGAACAACAGGTTTTTCTGATGGGTAATCTCTTTCCAGAGTTTAAAGGTGAAGCGAAAACTTTCGGTCACCTCGCTTGCCCAGCGTGTCACGGTCTTTGCCTGTGGTATTTTATAAAACGAACTGTTGATCTCAATGCTGTTTTCCTGCAGGGCATAGTAAGCCAGGCGTGACAAATGGCTAAGCTCCGGTGGGAAATCCCGTTTAGGCCGGTCGATCTGCAGGCCGCTCGTACCACCAAAGAATTTCCCCACCATCAGTCCAGGATAATATACCAGTGGTGTTCGTCATCCAGCGCATAGCTCAGCCCATCGCTCATTTCATAGACATCGCGGCCGTGTTTTTCACTGTGATAATATTTCTCGTCACGAATGACTGTTCCATTATTCTCCACGCGCAGGAAGAAAAGCAGTGCACCCAGATTTGGCGCCACATCTTTGAGGTGCCTCGCCTCCCCTTCTTTGACAAATGCGGAGCTCATACCTGGTTAAGTTTGGCTTCCATGCTTTGGGTGGTATGCGGAACGGCACGCAGGCGTTCTTTCGGTATCAGCTTACCGGTCGAGCGGCAAATCCCATAAGTTTTATTTTCGATGCGTGTCAGGGCGCCTTCCAGTTGTTCGATGAATTTCTTCTGGCGTGCAGCCAGTTGATTGGTTTGTTCCTTTTCATAAGTGGCTGATCCATCTTCCAGGGTCTTGCCGGCAATCGCGGCTTCGTCACCATTGGTGTTGGCCGAACTTAATGAGCCGGCCAGTTCGTATAGCTCTTCGCGGGCTATCCGGATCTTTTCCACAATAAGGTCCTTAAATTCCTGTAGTTCGCTGTCGTTGTATTTTGTTTTGATGATCTCTTGTTGCATGATATTCTTAACAAGTTTTGAAAGTAAAGGTTGGCGCAAACATTCAATATTAAATTTCTATAAAAAGCGTCCAGGTAACGGCGCGCACGAAAAGATTTTAACCAATAGCTACAACGTACACTGCCGGTTTACTGCATATCAAAGTGAGCTTAATAGCGTTCAAACCAGAAAGCGTCAAACAATTAAAGCTAACCCGCTACAGCCCGCACACCCGATGTTTAAAGAATATCTGGTCGGGGCGGCGTTTCCTGCGGATTGTTTTCCGGCGGATACTCGTCCGGTATGATCTGCGGGTCTTCCTGCGGTACTTCCGGTTCCGCCGGATCTTCCTGCGGGCTTATTTCCGGATTTTCTTCCGGCACCGGATATTCCGGTTTCTCTCCCGGAAAGGTCTCATGTTGCTTTCCCATTGTGTTTCATGTTATCTTTAAATATAACCTCCCACTGCCGCTATTGTTTAAAACCTCCTGATTTATTAGAATTTGCCGGATCAGCCATCATCGCAGTTATCCGTCATCACATGTCCTCCAGGTTTTTTAAGCGAAAGACCTCCCTGGCAATGAGTTTGCTGTTACAGCCAAGTTCTTCCAGCGTGCAGCAAATAGTCTTGATCTTCACCGGCAAATCACCAACGGTTTCCATCAGGTCGATATGTAAGGGTGCCTTTGTATCCTGACGCCCTTTTAAGCTGTTAAAAAGTTCATAAGCTGCTTCCCGCCCATTTCCAAAGAAATATTGCCCGTAATTCACAAAACCCTGCGGCGTATTGACGCTAAGTAAAATATAAAATTGCGTTTCCATAGGATGTTAAAATCAAAGGGCCCCTGTAAGCAGGAGCCCTTCGGTTTAAAAAATAATTTTTTAAATAATTACATTTATTTGATCTCGATCTGGCGGCGCACCAATTTGGCCTCCTCGCGTTTAGCGATATCAATGTGCAGGATGCCGTCGGTATAAGAGGCATCGATCCTGCTGTCGTCCGCGCTTTCAGGCAGCGTAAACGAACGCACAAAAGAACTGTAGCTGTATTCGCGCTTGTTGTAATTTTTTGCGTTGTCCTGTTGATTAGCGGAGGTTTCCACCGAAATGGTTAAGTTGTTGCGTTCCAGGTTCAGTTTAAAATCATCCTTTTTCAAACCCGGTGCAGCCAGTTCTACATGATAGTTATTTTCGCTTTCGCTGATATTGACGGCAGGCACGCGGGTAACCATACGGTCGCTAACGAACGTGTCGTTAAAGATGGATTCAAAAACATCATTAATGCCTGGCAATAATGAATTGTTACGGTTGTTGTTAAATTTAACTAAGGTCATGGCCTTTTCTCCTTTAAATTTTACTTTAAAAAATAAATGAACAATAATTAATTAAACCGATCGTGGTGATCATTGGATGTCTTACAAGCAACATGCCAATCCAAAATGATGATAGAAAAAATGAAAATCCGGCAGTTTCAGGCTGAATTTTTTTCAGTGTGGGTGCCATTTTTTCACTGGCTGAGCGTGTTGCATAAGATGCCTGCAGCTATTTCACTATTCGTATCAAACATTATGCGCCTCTGGCGCTTATGTATGCCTATGGCAGCTATCAAAAATGTTAAACCACTCAGCGCAGAAAAGCTGTTTGACCTTTTAAAAACGGAATTCGCGGATTATATCAATGAAAAACTGGGTTCCAACCTGGCCATTGATTACGCCCATGTGTATGATGTGATCAACGTGCTGTTCCCGGAAGTGATCGAAGGCCCAGCCCTGACCATCACGGTAACAGATGATGTGCTGATCGTTACTGTTCATGCTACAGATTCGGATTACAATACCGATTTACTGGAAGAACATTTGATCCGTTTCCTGGAGTTAAAAGCCAGTTAGCCGGCCATTTTATTTTACGACGTGATTAGCCGCGGCGTTAACCACTTTCCTTTTGATTTTGTTTTTTTTGCTGACGGCATCCGCTGCCGCGTCTTTAGCAAACGACTTGATTTTCTTTTTCAGGCTTTTGCGGGTGTCCTTGCCGATTTCGGTCAGGAACAGAAAAGCGATGGCGCCTGCAGCCACCGCGCCTATAGCGATAGCACCGATCAGTGCCGTGTGGTTATCTTTTTTTAATGGATTTCTCATAAAAGATGAACACCGCTTGCCGCTTATTGTTCGCAATTGCTTAAGCTGGTGACGCTTTCAGGTCCGACGAGAAATATTTGCTTTAACAGCTCAGCCGTGCCGTTTTGCACCGGTGAGGAGGGCAACTAACGGGGTTTATCCAGGTATGACATCTGCGCGCACTTGAGATTAATAGAAAATACTATTAGATAAGTTTAAATGTATAAGAATATCCAATAGTGCAGTGATACTCCGGTCATAAGTTGAAGTTCGAGTAACCTATCAAATAAGACCAGTATCATTGCTTTGTTATTTTTCTGATGACACCATTAACTTGATCCGCCACAAATATACCGTTTGGGTTTACGGTTAGCCCTGTCGGAACGTTGAAACTTGCCTGTAATGCAGATCCATCCTGGTAACCCTCGGGTAAGTTTCCGGTAATAGGAGTAAGAACATTAGTATACGAAAGATGAAACAACTGGTTTGATACCACTTTATTTCCGTCCGAAAAAGATCTGACAAAGAAAAACACATTTTCATATGGAGATAGATTATAGTCTTTATCTCGTTTAGTTACGGCAAAAGTTTCAATGTAATGGAGATTTTTATAGTCGGGTTTCAACCTATAGACAGTTGTTACCTTGCCTTGTTTGCTGATTTTCCTTATACTTTGCCCCACATCGATACCTCCGCCATCGACGACCCAAAGGTAACCGTCTTCCCCAAATTTGAGATAAGTTGGATAGGTGAAATGTGCGTTTTCGCCTTGCCCGTCTGCATACCCGCGCACACCCTTTTTTCCTGCAAGTATGCTCGTACCTCCCTGTTTTGTAAATTTAATAATTCGGTTGTTGAGGAAATCGGCCATGTAAATGCTGCTGTCAGGTGCTATCGCTAAGTCAAGGATCTGCGTAAGTTTTTCCTTCACCGGCAGAACAGTTATTTTTTTGTTCTTATCTGCTTTAACTATAGCATTGGTATCAATACTGCCATCGGTATTCGAATATCTACTTACAAAATAGACACTGCCGTTCGCCCCCGCTTTGATGCCGTAAGGACTGTCATAACTCAAATATTTACTGTAAATTCCATGAGGGCTCACTTTGTAAATTGCATTGCTGAAAGGTAAGGTAACATACATCGATCCCACAGCATCACTGCATATATAGCAAGGATATGGCAATGACGGCAAGTTCGTCCCGGAATTCCTGCCAACTACTGTACTCACTACATAGGATGAAGTCAATGAACTTGCTGTTGAAGTAGCTAAACTAATATTTTTTTGTTCCGAAATTTTAGACAATGGCGTGTCTTTTTTACAGCTTTGTAACGGTAGAATTCCGGACATGCATACGCTAAGCGAAATCATCTTGATAACTTTTGCTTTCATGGTAACTTAATTGGTTATTCAAAACTAACAGCAAAATAGCTTGCAAATATGGGTCGACTATAATTGTGAAAAAATTGTAAAGAAATGACCGGGTTCTATGATAATCTTATGCCGTGATCCCTGCCGGATCATTACCAAATCCTTAGGACCAAGGGATGCGGATGTCCAGGGAAGCCTGACCAAAACATGGCTTGCCACTCCGCTTCATTATGAGTTTATGTGAGAAATAAGAAGCAAAAGACAATAATTAGAAATTCCTAAATCAACCTTTTTCGGCCCGATATGCGGTTGGACATTGGTCATTGTATTGCACTCGGCCTTATTGTGTTCGGCTCCAGGGGGGAATTAAAATCGGGTCCGGAACGAAAGAACCTGTGCTCTTACATTCAAAGCTCGATTCAGGACCAGCAAAGACCCGAAGGCGTACAGCTCTACCAAGACAATTAATAAGACACGCATCGTCCGGGGTCTTGAAGCTACTGAAGCAAGCCATCTTTCAAGGGAAGCTGCTTGGGCTTCACTTTGGCGAAGCGCCGGGCCCTTAAAACCCCGGCGGTATTTTTATTAATCAATCACTGTTCCAGATTAGCAACTTGCTGATATATAGCAAATAGTGTTTTATTGAACGAATTATTGTGACAAACGAACATGGAGTTATTCGCTTTTCAGCGTAGTGTCATATCCAAAAAATTATTGCATAAAGGTATGCTTGAACAAGCCGTGCGAATCAGTAAACAAGATCTTGAGTCGAGAGATATTTAGTGACAAAAAATCGGACAAGACTTGATTTTCAAGCTTGTCCGATTCGGTAACCCTACTAGGCGCACTAACCGCACCCCGTGCGAAGTCGAGCCCCTCTTAAATGACATCTTATTACAGGTTAAACGCTTGAATAAGGAAGACCAGCTTAACCTTTTAGAAAAGCTTGCACTGTTAATTCGTAAATCTGAACACAAGGAAAATAAAACAAAGTTAACTTCTATATCTGGCGTAGGTTCTTCTCTATGGAGCAATACCGGTATTGACGGATATATCGACCAGGAAAGACAGTGGTAATAATGCTGATTTTTATCAAAAGCGTATTTTTCTGGATACTGCTCCGCTAATCTATTTCATCGAAGGCCATTCAACTTACCAGGATAAATTAATGGCGTATTTTACTTCGAATGATAATGGAGATTTTACTTTCATTACCTCTTCCATTGCGCTTTTAGAAGTTTTGGTTAAACCTTTAAAGGAGGGCAAATCAAAACTCGTTACCCAGTATAAAATTCGCTTTTTGTAGGTTTGCAGAAAATATATTAAAATTCCTTTTTTATGAGGGCAATTTTACCTTAATTTTAGGTGATATGAGACATACTAACAAGCTAATTTTATTAACTGCGATTTGTGCAATAACAGTTAATGCGTTTTCTGTGCATGCTCAACAAAATAATGATATAAATAGAATTACTCAACGTGATGGCAGGCATGACTTCGATTTTGAAATAGGCACCTGGAAGACAGCGTTAAAACGTTTACAGGAGCCTCTGACAGGTTCATCGTCATGGGTCGAATACAGCGGTACCACTGTGGTCAGGAAGGTTTGGAACGGTCGTGCCAACCTGGTCGAGCTCGATGTGACAGGTCCTTCAGGACATATTGAAGCGTTAAGCTTGCGCCTATATAATATAGTAGCCCATCAATGGAGCTTGAATTTTTCCGGTAGCGGCAGTGGCGTTATGAGCCAACCGACAATAGGGCAATTCCAAAATGGACGAGGAGAATTCTACGATCAGGAAACATATAATGGCAGAGCAATCTTAGTCCGGTTTATAATATCTGATATCACAGCCAACTCTTGTCACTTTGAGCAAGCCTTTTCTGCTGACGGCGGCAAAACATGGGAAGTAAACTGGGTGGCAACAGATACAAGAGTAAGATAATAGCTGGCAGCCGGAGCAATGGTAAGCTCCTTAGCCGCCAAATTATTGTCCACAAAGTTTGCTATTGAAGACCATTCTGCTAGCGTAACTAAATCATTATAACTACTTTTATATCAACCTGGTAATACGCCGTTAAGGTCCTTTTTATATACCAATGCAAATCGTTTTATCATGAAAAGAAATAATTTTATTACTTCCGTGCTAATGTTTGCGGCGATGCCGTTAACATCCCTTGCTATTGATGTAAAAAGATTATTGCGCATAAACAAGGGCTTTAAAATAAACGCGGGAGAAGGCCGCATACATGGCCATATTAAATTAAAAGGGGTCAATTCCAACATATTGGATGTAAAAATATCCGGCAGTGATACCGATGGTGACCTGGCCATTTTTGAGCAAACAAGTTTATCGCAGGGCCGGGGTACACCGCTGCATGTCCATCTTTTGCAGGATGAAATATTTTACGTTTTAGATGGCGCCTACTATTTCCAGGTTGGCAAAGACAAGTTTCATTTACGTACAGGAGAAAGTATTTTTTTACCCCGCAATGTACCTCATGCCTGGACCCAAGTATCCGAAAAAGGAAAAATGACGGTTACATTGCAGCCGGCCGGTAAACTTGAAGAATTTTTTGTAACCATGCAGGCTTTAGATCATGAGCCAACAGAACAGGAACTTGCCAAAATTTTTAACGATCATGACATGCAAATTGTAGGTCCTCCCTTAAAACTGGATTAAAATTCATAGCGTTTCAGTGTACCATTAGAAGCACCGGGTAAGGTGCTCCGTCACTTGGCGTCTTTGTAGGCCTCCTCTTAGAATAATCTTTAGTGTTTCCGATAAACAGGGATTGTCCTGTAAATAAGCAAAGTAGCATTTTTCGGAGTATTCCCGAGGTAGACTAAACCAATAGGATCGTCATCGTATTTGTCGTCACAATTACATATTAGCCGGGGTCTGGGCGAAACTCAGGCTTTTAACTGGTGTTCAATATTCATCAGCAACTTATAAAAGGCATGGTATATTTTTCGTAATTGGGCAGGGTTATTAATGCCCTCGTCAATGTTTAGTTCCAGATAGGCATGTTGTTTGTCATTCTCATCTGTATCAACATAAATTCCGCAGTCAAAGCTTTCAAGCGTGGAAAAAACTTTTTGTATATCAGCATCCGCAAATACATGCCGAACCTTTTCCTTATTGTCGGTTTTAATAACGAGGTGTTTATCCAGGTTTGGATAGCCAATTTCCACATCCTGCATGCCAAAAAATTTACCAACCTGGTCGATAAAACTTTTATCATGTATGGCGAATTTAAAGGTATTTTTATGTGACAGAATCGCACTCAGCTGGGTTAATGCCGAGCTGGCTTCAAAGCCTCCGCCCAAATCGATGCCAATATATAATTTGATCTGCTTTTTTCCCTGTTTTATGAGCAAGTTATAATCAAATATATCTTCCTGGAGGATGGACGCTACACCAACCCACACTTGCTGTTCGGTATTGCCTGAAACGATCTTTGTATCTTCCATAAATTTAATAACAGATTAAACAAGCTTATGTTTAACTAATTGGCCAGTACGCGTTTAAACTAAGTACAAACTGAACTATCTTTTTTCGGTAAGCCCCTTTTCATTCACTGGAAAGATATGCCAGAATGTAGCCACTTCGCCACGATGGAGCAACCGGAGCTTTTTTCGCCGATTTTAAGGAATTTGCCGCTGGCTTTGACATTCATCGCCAGGTGAATTATCGGCACTTCAACAAAAAACAGCCAGTGCTGCGGGGATGATATACACTAAGACAGTAGAGGCTGCGTTAAAAATATATCAGTTATTTCAACCAACACCACTACTATTTCTACCGGTGTTTCTATTGTTTATTGATAAAAAAATAAAGCTTATGGAAACGGCCAAGTGTTTCTGATGAATCTTTCATGATCCTATTGTCTGTTTTAAATTTTATACAGCAAAATTAAATCCAGGTTATGACAGCAGTGTGTCAGAGGTGGTATTTTTCTTTTATTATAAATGAAATTATTTTGCCAACAAACCTATTGTCATTATCAGATTATACAGCCATTACTAGAAATGATCCGTATAGTTCTTTTACAGAAATAGCTGATCTATGGCGGCCGCAGTGTTTCATTATGCTGATCCAACCGTTGCAAAAAGCGCGAAAAAATTTAAAGTTCAAGTGTAAGTTCCCTCGATATTTAAAAATAGCTTCAGCAAATTTCTATTTGTTTTTAAAGACATGGTTATACAAGTTGACCTCTGCCCCGTTGGCCATTCCTTTCATTAATGCCAGGATCTCTGGAGAATAATTGCCCAGTAAGTCTAATCTCTTTATTTTCCAATCCACCTTGTATTTATTCATCACCGGTGCAAAAGCCTGCGCGTGTTTAATTAATTCACTCTCGTTGGCATAAGATTCCAATAAGAGGATGGTCAAAGTCTCCGGGTCATAATGACATTCATGGATTAACACTCCGGCTCCTTCACGAGGCACAACGATTTTCGCTTCTGCCATGAATTGTTCAAGTTTTTCCCAGTCATTGGGATTAACAGTCGCGGACATGGTAAGCCGCAAAGTTGATTGTTCTAACATGTTAAGTTTATTTAATTTTTTATCCGCTAACTCAGCAGCGTAGCTGGCTAAATAAGTTGACAGGCATTTATAGCTGTTCTTACTTATTTCATAATCTAAAGATAGGATGGCTTCTAAAAAGAAGTTTTGTTAAGATTGTCAAATATGCTTTGTTGAAAATGCCATTTTAAACAACGTATAATTATATGTGACAATTACAGCAAAGTTAAATTGACAATCTCAACAAAACAGGAGACTTGAAATGAAAGTAATTTTGGTAAAAAATTATTTAAATGAAAGCTATAATATTGAAAGAGGTGGGCGGGCCGGAAAACCTGGTTCCCGCAGAGGTTCCTGTACCATCAATTAAAGATAATGAAGTGTTGATCCGTGTAAAAGCGATCAGTATAAATCCTGTAGATGCCTATGTTCGTAGAAACCAGGCAGCATTGGATATGATCTATGCCCGAACAGGCAATGAAGAAAATATCATCCTGGGATGGGACGTTGCCGGTGTTGTAACTGAAGCGGGAGAAAGTGTGACAAAATTTAAAATCGGAGATGAAGTCTTTGGTAACTTCAAGTTCATAGGCCAAGCGAATGCCTATGCAGAATTCGTTGCGGCACCCGAAGATGAAATGCTGTTGAAACCATCTAACGTAAGTTTTGAGGAAGCCGCCGGAGCAACAATGGCTGCTTTAACCGCATGGGTATCATTGGTGAGCTTTGCGCAAGTAAAAAATGGGGATAAGGTCATTATTTATGGGGCATCCGGCGGGGTTGGGCATTACGCGGTACAACTGGCCAAGCATTTTGGTGCCTATGTCATCGGGGTTGCCTCTGGTGACAACAGAGAGTTTGTTTTGGGCCTTGGAGCAGATGAGTTTATCGATTATAAAACGCAGGCCGTTGAAGATCTTATTAGCGATGCTGATATCGTACATGATGCCGTGTGGATAGAATCAGAAACAGGCAGTACAGAGAACACTCACCTGGGCCGTTCAATTAAAACGCTCAAGAACGGCGGTAAACTATCCAGCATCGTCATATATCCGGATCAGGAATTTACCGACAAGGCAAAAGAAGAAAGAAATGTAATCGTCAAAAGAGTTAACGTAACTCCTAATGCGAATTATCTGGAAGATCTTGGAAATATCGCCCGCTTACTATCTTCAGGTGAAATTAAAACCCATGTGTCGCAAGTGCTGCCTCTGGCGGATATGGCTAAAGCCCATGATGTGATCCAGAGCAAAAATACGGTTGGTAAAATAATTCTCGTGCCATAATTACCACACGATAATGCCAGCTGATCTTGCCCTACCTGGGTATACTTAACACTATAATTCAGTACAAGATTAGCTGGCTTTAACGACGATCTAATATGCTACCCTTAGGAATATCACCACTTAAATAAAATGTATTTTTGTATTTGCAATATGCGTATCGTAAACAAACTTTATAACCATCATGGCCAAACAAAATTTCAGTAGATTTACGGATCTTGTGTGGACGGTTACAGAAGAGGGGATTTATAAGGATGACCTTAGCCTTGACTTTCATTCGTTTGTCAGGATCATTTCCGGTGAAATGAAAGTAATTCAGGCAGATAGATCTTATACTTTTGGATCGGGCAGTATGTTGCTCTTTCCGAGAAATCAATTGTCGAATGTTATTAAGCAACCTAAAGATGGCAGGCCTTATAAGGCGCTTGTTTTTGGGTTAACACTTGAGCGCTTAAAGGTATATTACACCAGGCAAAAAGCGCTGCTAACCTCAGCTCCGGACTATACGGTGAGAGTATTGAGTGATCAGCCATTGCTGGAAAGCTTTTTTGCTTCTGTGACGCCTTATTTTGATCTTCAACACAAATTACCGGAAAGTATTGCGGTGCTAAAATTAGAAGAGGCCGTGTCTATTCTGCGTTTTATTGAGCCTGGCATAGATAGCGTACTGGCTGACTTTTCAGAACCCGGAAAGATCAACCTGGTCGATTTTATGGAAAAGCATTATAAATTCAACATGCCACTTAAAAAATTCGCCTATCTTACCGGACGCAGTCTTTCCACCTTTATTAGGGATTTTAAAAAAGCTTTCAAAATAACGCCGCAGCGTTGGTTGATTCGAAAGCGGCTGGAATTAGCTCACCTTCAGCTTGCCGGACGAGGAAAGAAAGCTGTGGATGTTTACCTGGAGACTGGATTTGAAAACCTTTCTCATTTCTCTTTTGCTTTTAAAAAACAATTTGGCTATTCACCGACAGAAATTATGGGAAAGCTTAGATAAGGCGCAAATGGGTTTTGCATCGAAGCATGAAAGTAATCTATATAATCAACGCTGCTCTTCAGGTTTTGAATAACTGAATACATTTGTGCTCATTTGGGCGTAAAAAGGTTTAGCCTTCTGGATAACCCTTAACACCTTGTCGTTATGCGGGTTAATATGATGGATGCCTCATTGGCATTAGCGAGCCAGGGTATGTTTGTCCTTAGCAATGAATTAGCCGACGATAAACTGATAATCGGGGCAATTTCACCTGAAATTACTTTTTTCGTTTCTGTAGTTTTAATTCCAATCCTGCTCCTTCATTGCCCGCCAATACAGCTCTTGATGAGTCGTTTTTGTGGATCATTGGCTAAATGATCTGAAAAACAAGAATTAAGGTTGGTTTGAGGATACTTATTCGCACTAAATGAAAAACAAAGCGTAATAGCACTACAGAAAATTTATTGCAGGCTCCACGCTTGAAACTTTTCAGAGAAAGGCGTGGTTATTTCGCTTCAAACCCAATAAACCCATCGGACTTATAAAAGGTGCCGGCATCGTCAACTGCCGTCTTAAAATATGAAACTGCATGCAGCTTATGTTTCGGCAAAAAATTAGGGTTTATCATCAAAGCCATCATTAAAAAAATCTTTCAAGCTGATATCCAGAGCTTTCAGGACTTTAAGTAAAGAAGAAAACTTCAAATCCTCCCCATTCTCATAACGCCAGATCTGGGTACGGTTGAGATCTTTTTTAAAAGCGAACTTTTCGTAACTGGTCTCGCCCTGAGCCTCCCGTACAGCACGCAACCTGTTGCCTAACTTTTTTAATAACAGCGTAATGTATTCGCTTTCCTCATCGAATTTATCAGTTGACATAAAGTAAATTAAATCAATCCGATGCTCGAAAAGTACCGCTTATAAGATACATCTTATATGATACATCTTATATGATACACCTAATAAGAAACAAATCCGATATTTTATTTAGCTTTGTGTCAGGCTGCACCAATGGATGTAAACAGGATTTTACGGACACCAATCCATGAACTTGACTTGAGCAAAAGTTTTTGCGAAGGATGCAAATTAATGGAATTTGAAACTTTAGAGGATATTTGTTTTATCCTTCCGGAAGAACTAATCAGGAAGAACGGCTTCAGCTATACCTGGCTTGCGGAGCTTATCGAATACCTCGAAAAAAACAAGTTGCTATACTTATTACAGCCAATACCGGGAAAAAATTACGGTTGATCCGGGCGATCATCTTTTGAAGCAGGTCACGAATGCGGGTAGCAGAGTGAAGGTCGATACTGTAAAATTCTTTACTGAGACTTTTAGCAGAAACCAATGGCTGCCGCGTCGTTTTAAAATGGTCACAAAAAAATTGAAAAATCGAAGATAAGCTTTGTGTTCCAAAAACATCTTCCTCATACAATAGTTTAATCAAGCAGGCCAGATAGGCTACGGATAAATTTAGTGTCAGTTTCTCATCGTTGTTATTTTTTATACCGCCATTTGCTTTTTCAAG
The DNA here is from genome assembly GCF_056401495.1 of Mucilaginibacter sp. P4_E8. Classification (NCBI taxonomy): domain Bacteria; kingdom Pseudomonadati; phylum Bacteroidota; class Sphingobacteriia; order Sphingobacteriales; family Sphingobacteriaceae; genus Mucilaginibacter; species Mucilaginibacter sp. P4_E8. Next base: position 20,196 of record NZ_JBFUJG010000001.1, on the reverse strand, counting down.
CAACAGGGTCACTCTTATCTGTTCATTTAGCCAGTCCCCAATCATCCGTTTCACAGATGGCCAGGACGGCGCATATGCTATTTGCTGTTCAGGAGTCGCCATTAGTTCTGCGCGTTGCTTCCAGAGACATTTTAAGGACAGCCCGCCTGTTTCCGATTGGCTTGCATTTTCGATCAGGCGGCGTTGTAAATAATTAAAAAAGGCTAAATTATTATAGTTGATCCGGATCAGAAAGGCGACCAGGGATCCTTCGATATCCGGCGACCGCCAGGATAAACCGGCTAATTCAGTAACGGCTGCAGCCACATAGTCGAGCGAACGAAAAGTATAGCGTAAATTGACTTGATTAGCGCTAATTTCTTTCAGCCAGGTCTTGATACAAATGGTCAACGCCGGGCTTAATCGCCCCCCGTTTAAAGCAGCAGTGATCAAACTGATGTCGCCCGCAAGTTGCCCGATCAGCCGATCGCGATAGACCGCCGGCGCATGGCTGTCCAGCTGCAAATATTCTGCATAATAGGTCCGCAGGTGATCAATCAGGGAAAGCAGCCATTCCCGGGCTTCATGCTGATTTTTTAAAAAGCACTGAAGGGTATCGGCAATTTCCGTGATACCCTTCAGTTGATAACAAAAATAAGGGACCAGACCATCCTTGGGCATGCCGGAAAGAACTGCGTCGAGCCATGCATCCTGAACCTGCCTGCATATGGTAACAGTATCAGGATCAGGCAGGCCCGATCCCGCAAGCACGGAATGATTTGCAGTCAGGCAGTCGAGTCGGTGTAGTTCATTTCGCAACATCGCTTTAAATAATTGTCTGTATAACCAGGAATTGGTTATCTCTTAAAAATGTGGGTACTTGTAATGCTCGTTAAACTGGAACTAGGCGTATCAGTATCAGACATTCTGTTGTTTTTGCCTGCCGCTTTAAATTCGTTAAGCGTCTGGGTTCTTTTTTGCGGAAGTTTGTTTGATCTTATCATTTTGATTTTTTTTTATTAAATTAAGGTTAATATTAAAGCCATAGATATTTATTACATATTAGCGGCAATTCGCAAGTAAAAAACCTATTTTAGGTATGAATTCAATAACAACTGTATTAAAAATTATTAATAGTAAAACAACCTTCATTACGATAATATGCTGGATAATATTTATTTCTTATGAATTGGGAATAGTTTATTTCGTACAGGGAAAAATAGAAGAACCATTCGTCTATCTTATATATTACCCAATCAACATTGCCTTTTTTTACAGTTGTGTCAGTATATTAAAGTTCACTTTCAACGGTCCAAGGATAAAATATATCAGCGGCCCCCTATTTATTTTAGTCATAATTATTCTATATTTATTGGTTAAGGGGCTCGCTGATTTCATTTTAGATAGTGAAAGTATTGCAGGTAAAAGTTCACTGATTTATTTTCAAGGATTTTTTCAAAGGAATATATACAGAGGGCTGTATTTTGCGGTCCTTGCCACATTTTACTGGTCAGCCGGTCATATCGGGCATTTTCGCAGACAAGCATCGGCCGCCGAAAGGCAGAAATTAATTATTGAGAAAGAAAAAGCGGAACTGGAAAACCTGCTCACTAAGTCAAAAAATGCTTACCTCCAGCAGCAACTGAGTCCGCACATGCTGTTCAACACCCTTAATTTCGTTTACAATAGCGTTCAACGTTACTCGGAAGACGCGGCGCGGTCCATTTTTCTGTTATCCGAGATCATGCGTTTCAGTTTGAAGGGAACCGCCTCCGACGAACAAGTCCTTTTAGAGGACGAAGCCGATCAGATCGAAAACCTCCTGGAGATTAACCGCTATCGTTTTAAAGATCCGGTTTATATCGATATTTCGATGGAAGGAAACTTCCACGGCTATAAGATTATTCCGCTTATCCTGCTCACACTGACTGAAAATGTCTTTAAACACGGCAACCTCCTGGAAGAAACCCAACCGGCTACTATACGATTGACCGTCGACGATCAGCGTAAGTTGACCTATAGCAGTAGCAATTTAAAAAAATCAAAGAACGGAAACCAGCGTGGTCAGCACCTGGGTTTGCAGAATATCCGGATCCGGCTGGATTCCGTATATCCGGAAAACTATCAACTGGATATTCGCGATACCGGCAATTTATTTGAATTATCCTTAACTTTAAATTTATGAGCCTCAGCTGTTATATCATTGATGACGAACGACACGCCATCGACGTTCTGACCAGGTATATCGAAAATACACCGGACCTGGAGTTATCGGGTACTGCGACAAACCCGCTTCTGGGTATAGCGGAAATCACCAGCGGCCAGCCTCCCGCAATCACCTTTCTCGACATTGACATGCCGAAACTGAACGGCCTCGAGGTCGCGGACCTTTTAAGTGCTGTCACCAGGATCATTTTCACCACGGCATTCCGGGAACATGCGCCGGAGGCTTATGAGAAAGATGCGGCGGATTACCTATTGAAACCGGTTACTTATGAGCGGTTTCTTAAAAGCGTCGTTAAAGTCCGGAAAACGTTAGCTGTTCCAAAAAACAGCGACCCGGCATACGCTCCGTATTTTTTTGTCAAAAGCGGCATCAAAGGGAAATTCACCCAGGTTACCCTTGCTGAAATTCGCTATATCGAGAATATCGGAAATTACATTTATATCCATACCGATAAAGAAAAAATAGCCGCCTACCTGACGCTGGCTGAGATATTAAACCATTTACCGGAGGAAGATTTTTCCCGGATCCATCAGTCCTTTATCGTCAGCCACCGATGTATTCAATCACTGGAGTACAGCCAGGTGAGGCTTTCCGAACAATTATCCCTGCCGGTGGGTGCCACATTCCGGCAGGGATTTCGCCTCAAATTCCGGGACACCATACTGGTCAGCAAACGGGAAGCCCAGCCGGATAAAGACTAAGCTTTTATTATCCTCCGGGCAATGCGGGAAGTCAGGTACTTGTCCAGATAATAATAGACTAACATTTCCTGCTGACGATGCTGAACGGTAAAAGTCCGGTTAAGCTGCATATGCACGGCATCCGCCAGCAAGGCGATCTTCTCCGTAATGGGATATTCCCGGGTTAACTTCGCCAGGTTGCGGACTTTTCCGAGCATGAGTTCCATTAGCTGCGGCTCTTCGATGTCACTCCATAAGGTTGCCATGACCGGCCTCCATTGGCGGTACTGCTGATCGAGTGCTACCCTGAGTTTTTTATCAGCCTTAAACTCATTCAAAAAACCTGCGCTCACGTCCCTGGTAAAACCCAGCATCTCCCCTTCCACCCCGTTAAAAAAGGCATGAATCATCCTTTCGGCGGTGAACAAACCAAATTGAAAATTATCCCGGGCCATTGTTCCGGCCGCAACCTCCTGCACATACCAGGCAGCCAGTTCGCTGCCGCAGTGGAAAAGGTCCTCTACATCAGCGATGAGTAAGGCACTGTATCTTTCCATTTCCCGCTCGTAGGTATCTACCTGGAAATTTCTGATCATTTTATCGTATCCGCCCGCTGACATCCTTTTGTGGAGTTCCGGCAAGATCTTCGCCAGGTCTGTCTCTTCGGCATATAGCCTTACCCGCAGGTGATACCCGCCTTGCGTATAGCGGATAAAGAACCATTTTTTGATCCAGCCCCCATAATCCTTCAGCAATGGGAGGAATACTTTCGTTAATATAATATCAGCCACCCTTGACGAACAAAAAACCTTGAGGTACAGCCAGTCGCTACCGGCCATGAACCGGCGGGGTATATCGGCCGGCATATTCATATTTTGATGACGAATCCCGTTGTAAATTTGATCCGGGTGCGAGAGAAAGGCAATGAATTGTCCGGCCAGCGGCTTGTTTCCCGACATGACGGATCGGTCCGGGTACAGGTATTCCCTGATGATCACCTTTTTCAATCCCCGGATACATTCCAGGAAAAAGGTGGCTTCAGCGGCCACCGCCAGGTCAAATACCAGCTGCTGGTCGGTTGCCCCCAGACTGATATGTCGTGGCAGGTGGTGGAAACGCCTGAACTCGTTCAGCAATAACAATGCCTCTGCCTGGCTGACGGTAAAAAGCATATCGAGCTCTGTAGCTGTAAACGTCCACCTGGCCAGGCTGATCACCACCTCACGGGTGCAAACCCTGGGATAATAAGCTATTTCCGGAAAATAAACTTCCAGATCGAATGAAAATAAAGTATTTATGCTCTGATATTGCAGGTCACCTAATAAACGGAATACAGGCAGGGCGTGATGCCGGAAATTATAGGCGGTAGCCAGCCGTGGAATCACGCGTTTGCCCAGCCGGATCGATTCCAGGATCAGTTCACCGTTTTGTACAGAAACGAGGAGATCAGCCGGCGGTATCTGCATGGCCACCGGCTGAACAGAAACCACATTGACAGGAATCTCGTAGTCATAGACCGGCTTCCGGCGGTTGATGTTATCGGTATGGGTGTCCGACAGCTGACCGATATCCGCAAACACCACGTCGGGATTTGCGGCAGCTTCCGTAACCGCCAATTCCCTGCTCAAGTGATGCACCGCTTCACTAAAGCAGGAAAAACGGCCGATCAGCGCAGTGGCGGTCACGCCTCCTGCATACTCCATCAACAGATGTTCGCCGGTGTTGCGGTACATCAGGGCCTGGGTCTGCGCAAGCGTCTGCCCGGTCATAGATTTGTTTTTAAGTTCATTGATATCCTCTTCCCTAATAACCAGCGGCGACCAGGGGTCGCGGAGACTGTCCCCCATCCAGCGCCGAAAGAGCAACTGGTGAACCGGGCTCCATTCCAGGAGCGTGCCGGGCCTGATGTCTTCAGGAAAGCTGATGCTATGGAATGGGTCGTTATCCGGCTCAGGTGCCAGCAAATTCCCATAAGTGATACCCGTATCGGTATCCAGCGCCAGTAACAAGGGGATTTTTTCCTGATCATAGCGTGCGGTAAACTCGCTGATAAAAGCAGCCAGGTCTTCCGGCTGCTGCACGGAACTTAACAGGGACAACACCTCCACGGCCCCCAGAAGCTTGTCCTGATCGGTCACTGCCGGCCCGCCTGACTCCACCCTTTTTTCTACCGCCGCATAAAAGAATTGGGAAAGACCTGCCGTATATGCCGGTGGCAGCATGCCGGCCAGTTCCGCCGAGGCATCAGTCAGGGGAAAAAGATTTGTCAGGCTGCACGCCTCGTGCCTGTCCCAGTATTGCCGCCACTCCGCAAATGGTGTGCTTATACCGTTCCGGTGATCTGAGCGGATAACATTACCGGCGCGGCTGGTCAACAACACTTGTTCCTGAATTAAAAACGCCAGATAATCCTGTGCGTCTGCTAATGTGCACTCCCCGTGCCGGCAGATCCACGCCAGGGCACTTTCCTCATTGATATCACCGGTACCGATCATGGCAACTAATCCCGCATTGAAACCGGCCGCTTCCATAGCTTCCAGGGTAAATGTATACCGGCCATCTGGCTGAACTGCCGATTTAACATAACGAAAGACGTCCTGACTAAGATAAAGGCAGGGATTAACCACCAGCCTGTCGTTGAAATATTCCCTGGGAGCAAGGTGATTGACCCTTTCCATCAGCTGCTGATCAGGCAACAGGTGCAGCGTGCCGCCGGACGCGGCCGGCAGCCTTACGGGGTCACCTGCCCCCCACTGCAGCAAACTGAAAGACGCGAAACTTCCAAATGGTGTCGGCCGGAAGCAGATCCGGTTATAATACTTGAGCAGGGTATGCTGCTGCCTGGGCGCCAGCCGCTCGTAACTGAAATTGTTTTTTTCCAGGACCCGGTAAAAGCCGGGACTCGCCAGCCATATGGCATTAAGAAAGTCCTGTTGCCGGAGCACGGCGGGCAGCCTGTTCAGGTCATACCCTGTGAAACTATAATGCGGCGCTCTTAAAAACAGCGCAGGCAAAAATTTATAATCTTTAATATCAGCCATTTAACATTCAATTATGGGGTATACTACCCTTTTCATACTGTTTTTGCATTCCGGGGGACCCTTTATTTGTGTCATCAAAAGCATTGATCATGAAAACACAGTTTAAAACCGTCCCCCTGTTTTTACTCATCGTCCTGTTCACTTATGCAGCCGCCAGCAAACTGATTACGCCCGCTGAATTTCGTGCCGAGCTATACCGGCAGCCTTTTCCGCATGACCTGGCCGACTTACTGCTTTACGGCCTGCCGGCAGCCGAGCTGATGACCGTCCTGCTCCTTTGCCTGGAGCGGACACGGGCGGCGGGCTTTATGCTTTCGCTTGGGCTGCTGGTGACCTTTACTGTTTATATCAGCCTCGGGCTGCTCCATTTTTGGCCGCATGTACCCTGCTCCTGCGGGGGCATCCTGGGGCGCATGGGCTGGGGGCCGCATCTGGTCTTTAACCTGTTTTTTACGGGTCTGACCATCGCGGCCCTTTTAGTCACCGAAAAAGCAAAACTATTGACCTCCTAATAACCTCCACAGGGGAAGCCGAAAACCTGCGAAAAGAGTAGGCCTATTTTCTTACCTTAAGTTTTTCGTTCGCTTTTTAGCAAAACAAGCGTTCAAACGATTATGAAAAATTCAAAATCGGTGTTCATCGCCCTGGCTTTCATCCTGGGTATCGGCGGCGCATTTGCCAGCAAAGCGCATCAGCCGGCAAAACCGTTTACTGCTTCCTGGTACCAGTTTAACGGCAGCCCGACGCAGACCAATGATCCCAGTAAGTATTCGCTGATCCCGGCTGATCCGGGCTGTGCCGGAACCGGAGATCGCTGCGCGGTTTTAGCCCAGCCCAGCGCGACCAATCCTAACCAGCCGGATCTCGCGCATGTTACCCGGATTGAGCTGGAACCTTAACCGCTCGCAGGAAGGTCCTTATGGGGCCTTCCTGTTTTAGTTCTGCCCAATACCCGTATCGCTGATCACGGCCTGCGGAAGGGGCCAGACGTACCCGGGATCATCCGGCGCCAGTTCATAACGTTTCCCGCCGATCACTTTAACCAGCGTTTTGGCCCATGCGGGCTCCCGGTTCAACCGGCGCAGGTCTGTCCAGCGTTGCCCCCTTAAAATCAGTTCCTTCCGCCTTTCTGTTAATGTCCATTGTAATACAATTGTCGGGTCGTTACCCGTCAGCGGCCGGTACGAGGCCTCGCTGTACCTTTTTTTTCGCAGCGTGTTCAGATCTTCCAGCGCCAGCGTAATCTTGCCCGACCGGGCATAGCACTCTGCCCTGATCAGGTATAGCTCATCTGTAGCCGGACCATTGAAAAGCCGGGTGGTGCTGCCGTCATAGCTTCCCTTGAAATTCATGTAGTGGGTACCCTTGAGCGGTGTAAAAAACAACAGTTTCCGCAGGTCATCGGAAGCGTAAGACGCATACAAGGCGGTATCGATCAGGTAGCGCGCGCCGGTGAGCATCGGTTCCGGATTAATGGTCGTATGCAGGATCACCTCATCGTTAAAACGCGAAAAGGGTGCGCCTGCCGCATTAGCCAGCTGGTTATAATCCAACAGGGTGCTGTTGAGCCGCAAACAGGAATCCGCAAACAAGCCGGCCTTATCATAAAGGCGCATGGAAAGGCAGGCCCGCGCCAGCACCGCATAGGCCGCTGCCCTCCCGGGACGGGTTTTGGTAACAACGGTAACGGGTAAGAACGCCGCCGCTGCGGAAAGATCGCTGATGATCTGCTGGTAAGTCTGGCCGACCGTAGCGCGGGCGGACTTGCTATTGGGGTCGGACGAGGCCCGCAGGACCAGCCCGGCATCACTTCCGGCGGTTTGTTCGTCGTAGGCCTTGCAGAACTCCTGGGCCAATTGCCAATAGGCATATCCCCTGAAAAACACCGCCTGTCCTTTGATATTTCGCCAATCGGAAGTATTGTTTCCGTATTTAGCCACGCCTTCCAGCACCACGTTGTCGGTAAAAATATTGGCGTAGGCAAACGACCAGTCATTTGTCGGGTTGTCATTAAATACGTTCCTGTCCCAGATATACGCATTCCGGACGGTCAGGCGGGCCGCGTTCCAGGTCGCGTCCGTGACAAAGCCGTCGTCGGCGCCAGCCGTTCCGGCAAAGGGGCCGAAAACGTTGAATTTGGAGGTATTATCCATCAACGCCTGGAAATCGGCGGCGGAAACAGGGACCTGCAGGCTTGAGGATGGCTTGACGTCCAGCTGCTTCTTGCAGCCGGTCAGCGGGCCGGTCAATGCGGCCGCGAGCCAAAGGAGATATATACTTTTCTTGTTCATCTTTGTTTATTTATGGCGTTTAAAAATTACCGCTGAAACCCAACGCGATCGTTTTCGGCGGCCGCATCGCGTACGGGTAATCCGGGTCCAGCGCTGTTTTGGTGGCCTTCCAGAGCAGCCCCAGGTTACTGGCATACAGGTAAACCTGGAGGTGTTTGAAAGGCAGCTTCTTTCCGTGGCCGCGATCCGTGTCCCAGGCCAGGCGAAGGTCCTGCAGCCGGATATTGTCCCCCTTTTCTACGTTGACCGAAGACTGGTTATAGAACTGGTCGCGCTGGCTGTTGGCCGGATAGCTGAGTGAAGGTACCTTTGTTGTTTTTTCATCACCCGGCTTTTGCCAGCGCTGGGCGTAATCGTCGCTTTCCGTATCATTTCCACTGAATAATGCGGTATAGGAGAGGCTGCGCCGCAGGAAATAATAGCTGAACTTATAGCTGATCAGCGCCGAAAGCGACACACCTTTAAAGGAAAAAGTATTGCGCAGGCTGCCGTACACCTGCGGTACGGCCGAGCCGCTGTATTGCAGGTCGCCTATTTTGGTGCTGCTCAGGATCGCATTATAATCTTTGCTGATCTGACCGTTAACATAGCCCTGCGGATCGCCGGTTTGCCCGTCAAGGCCCGCCCATTGATAGGTCAGGATAGCAAAGGGCGCCTTACCCACCAGCGGCGAAACCTGCAGGCCGTCGCCTACGTAGGGTGAGGCCAGGTCGTCATACTGGTAATATGTAGTCACTTTACTTGCCGCATAGTTGAAAAGCAAGTCGGTCTGCCATTTCAGCTGACCAGGCAGGTTACTGGCATGCAGGTTGACTTCGACGCCGTTGCCTTCCATTTCGGCCACGTTGCCTTTGTACTGGAACAGCAGGGTCGCCGGGTTGAGCACGCCGGTGGTCTGGTCGAGCGGGCGAAAACCGATCAGGTCGCTGCTTTTTTTCCGGTAGTAATCCACCGAGCCGGACAATACGTCCCGGAACAGCGTAAAATCAAGTCCTAGGTTGATGGTTCTGGTTTTTTCCCAGCCCAGCTCGGGATTGGGCGGGTTGTTGATAAAGGCGTAGCGCTGTTTGCCGATCGGGTCCTGCCCGCCGTAGGTAATCGTGGTTTGCGCCGCCAGCGTGTTATCGACATTGCCGCTGTAGCCAAAGCTGGCACGCAATTTAAGCAGGGGCAGCCAGCCAACGTGGAAGAACGATTCGTTGGAAGCTGTCCAGGCGCCGCCAAAGGAATATAAGGGCACCCCTTTCCGGTTGGCGTTCACGCCAAAGATGTTGGACTCGTCCTTGCGGGCGCTGGCGGATATGCTGTAACGCCTGTCAAAGCTATAGGCGGCATTGGTAAAATAGGAAAGGTTATAGTTCCGGATCGTCTGGTAACTGTTCAGGTACGGTATGGTGCTGCTGAAAAAATAGGAATAGTTGGAAAGCGGGAAATTGGTCACGTAATCGACCGGCAGGCCGGACTGGGTATCGGCGTTATAGCCATAATCCCCTCCAGCCCGGGTTTGGGTTTGGTCGTTGCGGTACTCATAACCGGCCAGTGCCGAGAATTGGTGCCTTCCCCAGCCGCCGGTATAATTGAGCTGGGCGCGGATAGCGTTGGACAGCAACCGGGTATCCGTAGTTTTCAACACACCGCCTTCGGGCACCGGTAAGGTCAGACTTCCGTCGGGGTTTACCTGGGTGTACTGGTTAACCAGGTTCCTCGCATAATAACTTTCCGCACCGTACAGCAGGGTGCCCTGGGTCTGCGCGGATTCCAGCTGATAGCGCAGTTCGGCCTGAAGGCCCGGCAGGATGGTATATTTTAGCGCGGTGTTGAACAGCAGGTCCAGCTGGTTACTGTGGTTATCGATGTGTTGATCATCGCTCAGCGGGCGGTAACTCCAGTCCTGGAATCCATTGGCGCGGGCGCTTTCGATAAACGATCCCCGGTAATCCAGGTTGATCGGGAGCGCATTGCCCTTGTTGTCCGCCAGGCTGGCATAGGGATAAAGCTGCCGGCCGTCACTGCTGACCAGCGAGCCAGCGTCGGCCCTGCCGGTAACGGTCCGGCTGTGGGTGATATAGGTCCCGAGATCCAGCTGCAGGTTCTTCAGCAGGTAAAAACTTTGATCAGAACGCAGGTTCAGCCGCTCGAAGCGCCCGTCCAGGGCGGTCAGGTTATGATCATAGCCCGCGGAAAACAAATAAGTGCTTTTATCGGATCCGCCGCTCAGGTTCAGGGCATATTGCTGGCTGACCGCCTTGCGGTACCAGAACTGCCGGAGGTCGTTGCGGACATCGTGCTGCGCGAGCGCATTGATCTGGGCATCGGCCTGCCGGGGCATAAGCTGACCGTCCCGTCGCGCGATTAATAACTCAACCACCGGCGAAAGGGAAAGGTGGGAATAGGCGTTTTCATAATCAGTATAAAACCCCTGGTCAAAAAGCGTCCGCTCTACGCCGACAAAATCTGCGGAGGACATCCTGGGCAGGTAAAACACATCGGGTTTATCTGCGACAGTGACATTGGCGTTGAAGCTGACGGAAAGCGGTTTATTGCGCCCGCCTTTTTTGGTGGTGATCACGATCACGCCGTTACTGGCCCGGACGCCCCAAATGGAGGCGGCGGCAGCATCTTTCAGGATGGTCACGCTTTCCACATCATTGGGGTTGATATTATTGAGGTCGCCGTTATAGGGAAAGTTATCCAGGACAACCAGCGGCTGCGCGTTGCCGAACAGGGTGCTTTTGCCCCGGATAACCGGGGTATTTTGCTGCCCTGTCCTGCGATCAAACAGGATCGTACTCACGCCGTCCAGGCGGCCCAGCACGTCGGTACCGACCGAGCGGTTATACAACGCGCTACCGACCTTTTCAAAGGACCCCGTGGCGCTCTCCCGCCGCAGGGTCTGGTAGCCGGTGGATACCACGCTGACCTCCTGCAGCTGCTGTGCATCGGGCATCAGGGTGATCTGGAAAAAGGTATTGCCGCCGACGATGGCGATGACGGGCATAAAGCCCGGCTTATAGAATTCAAGGGTATCTGCAGGCACTGCGCTTAACTGGAAATGCCCATCGCGCCGGGTAAAGGTACTTTGTTCTTTTCCTTTGACGCGGACCCTGACGCCTTCAAGCGGTTGCCCCTTACTGCCAGCCACCATACCCGAGATTTCAGGGGCACGAAGGCCTGATTGCGCCGCCGCCATACAGGTTCCGCAAAGCCAGGACAGGGCACAGGTCAATAAAACGGTACGATAAAAATGTTTCATGTTTAAAATTCAGGTTGTTAATGGCTATAAGGTAAAGTCGCGCTCATCGTCCGGGCTGCTTTCGGGACGTGTTACCGTAAATACTTTTTTATCAGGGTCCCAACGGGTCTCCAGGCCGAAAAAGCGGTCAAGATCCTGTTTAATACTTCGCCTGACCAAGGCCGCCGAGCGCCCGGGCAGGATAAGCTCATAGCAGTACAGCCTGGCGATATCCCGTACGGCGGTTCTTTTGGGGCGATATTGGATAGTTTCGCGGGCGTTACCCTGGATACCGGTGTCCGGCAGTGATTCGAGTTCTTTATAGACGAGCGCGTACAGCAAGCGCGGCGTTACATTGGTGGCCCGGACCCGGATCTGCTTGCTGACCGTGTCTGTCACGGCCTGCTGGCTACCTGGAAGACCTTCGAGGTAACCGGTAATAACGGAGCGATACCGGAAGGCATCTTCTTTGCCGCCGTTATTGCCTATGAGCAAGGGCCGCTCCCGGTCATAGTCCATGACGTCCTGCTTGGTTCTGGCCTTTAGGCCTTTCCCGGATAGCACGGCTTTGATCTGCTCCGGGTTGACGGCGGCCGCTTCGGTTTCACCAAGCACTACCCCATTTCCGCCGATCCATACATCGTGCGGCAGGAGCCTGTGCGGGAATAAGGCCTGCAGTTCCTTGTCCTCCACCACGGAGGGCAGGCTGAGATCACGCAGCAGGGGATTGTTTTTCCAGAACGCTATCACGCGTTCGTTTTTCTCGGCGGATACGGGGAGGATCACCACCCTGCCTGGAAACTGCTGCTGGATGGAGTCCAGCCGGGGCATAGCGGTGATGCAACCTCCGCAATAGGTGGACCAGAAATCCAGGATCAACAGTTTGCCTTTGAAATCAGAGATCCGGGCGTGTGTATGCCCTCTATAATTGACCAGGTGGCTCAACTGGAGATCGGGAACGTGGTCCCCGACCTTTAACCCGGCACTGCCGGTAGTTATATTTTCCTGTGCCGCCACCTTTAAAAAAAGGCAAAGCAAAGCCAGGAAGCATATTTTTAGCTTCATTTTTGAAGATTAAATGTTAAAAATCGGGTTGGTTAGTTGCTTACCCGGATGTGATAAATCGATAATAAACATCAAGCGGTTAACCTGCCGGATGATGCTCCGGTTCTCCGGATCTGCCGCAAACGACACATGGTCCCGAACCAGGTTCCTTTCTCAATTTCCCGATCGCTTCCACCAGGTCGATCAGGTGATCAAACAAGGCCGCGACCAGGGCTTCTTCTTTATCCAGAGCAGCTATTCCTTTTTCATCGTTTGTCGCGTATTTGCTGAATACCTGCCATAATAATAATCTGACCGGGCCTGAGCTATATAAGGTAAAAAACACCCGGACGATCTGGGCGGGTTCCCGTACCCCGAAATCTTTCAAATCAATAACAATAGCAGCCATAAAATCAAAGCAATTTAAATCCAGGCTATAGCTGCGGCAGTTAGCCGGCTACAGCAAAAGATCAATGAAAACAAACAATAAAAGGAATCAAACGGCAATCCCTTAACTATTAACTGATGGCATTGCCGTTTTCACGATTTATGTGGGAGATTTGATGATGTTACGATAAAGGAATTTTGAGGAAAAAAAAGTAGCATAATAAGTAGGTACAAAACCAATGACATGGCTTATAAAAAATATAACGACTGAATTATTTTTTTCACTTGCTATTTTGTTCATACCCGTATTCTATACGAGTCTTCAAGGAAGGAGCCCAACATAAATTTGGGGTCTGCCAACCATGGTTACATTAAAGTTTCTGACGCCTTACGTTAACATGGAATTACAGCAGACCCCAAACCTATCTCGGCATGCAAATATAACATACCTACCATAGATTATGGGATATTCTGCTGTCCTACGTTAACGGCGTCAGATTTGTAACCGCAAGACTCTTTTATACTAATTTATTTGTGTTAATATAAACTACTAACTAATAAAGTAAATATACTGAATAAATTTAAACTACCAAAATTATTGAATAATTTTTAGCGTAAACTCTTTGCTCTCTTTATGGGATGGATGGTTTACAAAATGCATTATACAAGGAGTCAATTAAAAATCGATTTAAAGCACTTCTTATTGCCACTGATTTAACCATATCTGGCTTTACCCAATATATAGGAGGAAGCGAAAGTCATTACTATGCTATTTCAAATGGCACGCGAAGCCTTTCCGAAGAAACAGCTAAAGCTATTGGTAAAAAACTAGGATTCACCGGTGAGAAAATATTTAATTTAACATTCAAGCTTCCAACTAATTTCAATAAGGTACTAGAATTGAATAATTTTAAGCTTAACCATAAAAACAACCCTGAATATTTTCGAAGTACATTATCTATTCGAAAGAAATCTAAGCACGTCGAAAACATTATTAATGAATCAACAATCTTCAATCGTCCTATTTACCTGAATGAAGCTAAACAAAGGATAAACGAATACTCCTCTTTACATCAATATAATAGTGATCAGCTTTCAAAAATCCTAAATTATCTAGTAACCTGTGGTAAATTATCGAAAGTAAATAGACCAATAAAACTTAAAAACGGCAAATTTGGAAAAAGAGTGGTTGATGTGTTTTTCAAAAATGATATTTCAAGCGACGGTTTGGATCTTTAACAATGCTCCCATCGAAAAATTCTACAATAACATTGCAATATAAAATATCTTAGTTAGAAATAAGGACTGAAAATCCTTGTGTCGCTGGTTCGATCCCAGCTGATACCACAAAATCAAAAAAGGTCTTTTTCATAGCGAAAAGGGCCTTTTTTTGTATGTTTGGGCAGTTTTCAAAGGCTAATACGGACTGTCAGGAACGATCCGTTCCGATAGCTTTTACATAATTTTTTGTTTAACCCCGCGAAAAAAGGGCACAAATAGGGCACAAAACTATTTGACCTCTTTTGCCAAAACAGATTATGTCATGGCTACTGTAGGTATTAAAATCCACAAACACCACAAAAAAGCAGACGGAACTTACAATGTAAAAATCAGGGTTGCACACAAAGGGGAGAAAAAATATATCGACACTCCACATTTTGTTGTTGACAAACAGCTCACCGCCAAATGCACCCTCAAGGATGCGATTTTAAAACAGATACTTAATAAGACACTCGATGATTACCGAGTAACGATCAGCAATCTGGGACCTAAACTCGAACTCTTTAGTGCGGAAACTTTAAGAAATCATTTAAGGGACAAGGACGAACCGATGGATTTTTTTAAATTCTGTCAGGATCACATCGCAGGATTAGAAAAAGAAAAGCGAAAGGGATCAGCCGGGACATTGAAAACAGTACTGTATAGTCTCAGAGACTATTTCAATCAACCATTCATCTCCCCACTGGAGATTAATGAGTGGATGCTTGCTTCCTATGAAAAGCATTTACGTGCGAGACGAGAAATAAAACGAATGAACCAGGGCAAAATACGCACGCGAATTGTAAAGGGAATGACCGACGGTGCGGTACACAACCATTTCCGTGACCTGCGTATCCTCTTTAAGGCGGCTATGAAATATTTCAACAAACCACAGATCGGAGAAATACGGATTTCATATTGTCCATTCGACAACTATAAGATCGTGGACGTCCCTGAGACGAGGAAACGAAATTTAGATGTCGAAAGAATAAAGCTCATTAGGGATTGTAAGGTTGAACCGGGAAGCCGGGCAGAATTGGCCCGTGATCTTTTCATGCTATCGTTTTACCTATGCGGCACAAACGCCATTGACTTTTATCATTTAAGCACTGATAATATCAAAAAAGGAAGGGTGGAATATAACAGGAAAAAAACTTTGAGAAGAAAAGACAGGGCCTTTATCAGCATTAAGCTTATAAAAGAAGCGAAACAACTCTTAGACAAATATCTTGGTAAACTTCATACACGATATTGTAGTTCCCATGGTTTAGACAGGGCCATTAAGGAAGGGATGGTCATCATTAATAAAAAGACGGGGCTTACCGGGATAACTTATTACTGGGCACGACACAGCTTTGCCAATCTTGCGCGCAACAAATGTCGAATGAGTAAAGATGATGTGGCTTTGGCCCTTAATCATGTGGATCAGGGAAACAAGACTACTGATATTTATATTGAGAAAGACTGGAGTATCGTTGATGAAGTACAATCACGGGTTCTGTTGCTATTACGGGAACAGGATGAGTTCAAGGTAAACACTCTGACTAATCCCGCAGAACGACGTAAAACCATGCGCCTGGTAAGCGCATAAAAGACAATTTTATTATGAGAACATTCATTTTATTATTCTTGACGTCTATAATCGGAACCGGCGCATTCTTGTATGCAACCGCCGCGCAGAATAAGTTACCAGCGTTTTTAGTGGGATTTGGTATTTGGGCCTTATTTATCGTTTATGTTGCCAAAAAAAACAGAATATGACGCATTTATTCAAAGTCGATTTCAAGACACATTAATTCAAATATAACGCACAGACTCGACTTACGTAATCATTTATTTAAGGGTGGGTTTGTGTTTTTCTTGAACAAAGGCGTTCAGATTGTAATTTCTAGCGCAAAAGACAATCGTTGTATCATTTTTTAATCTGATCAATATAATAATGATATTTATCATTATGAAGTATTGGTTCGATATGTTGATTTTTCAAAATCTATATCTGCTTATCTAGATTTACAGCCATATTAATCATAGTAGTATGGCTCTAAAGACTTTGCAAAACGCTATAATATCTATTACATTAAAATTAAACTTAGATTAAACTTTAATTTACCGGGCATTGGTGTTATTCTTTTGTTCCTTTATTAATTTCCATAGTGCGGTGTTGTAGCTGGTGTTTTCGAACTGTGATTTGTTCATATGTGCTTATTCTTACCCTTTCGCCTCTTTCATCAAACTATTGTTTCTTGCCGGCGGCAGTAGCATCGGTCTTTATCTATGCTTTTATCTTATAGAGGACATTAAAGGATTGAAAACTATCTGCAAGTGCGTTGAAATAGCCCCTATTACTTTTCTATTAGGCAAGGCATAGCTTCACCAGTTTGGCTCGTTACAAGGGATGAGCAAGGACAATGGGGGTCTGACGTTAAATCATATTGATAGTATGCGTAAGACAACGGATATTTACATTGAGA
Organism: Mucilaginibacter sp. P4_E8; assembly: GCF_056401495.1. Lineage (NCBI taxonomy): Bacteria > Pseudomonadati > Bacteroidota > Sphingobacteriia > Sphingobacteriales > Sphingobacteriaceae > Mucilaginibacter > Mucilaginibacter sp. P4_E8. The sequence goes on along the minus strand of NZ_JBFUJG010000001.1, from coordinate 3,584 downwards.
AAGATTGGAGTATTGTCGATGATGTGTAAGCAGCCGTTTTGGCTCTATTGGCATCGAATGCAAAATAAGACGTTACAGAATCTAAGAAATGCAAACAGATTGCGGTTCTTTAACATTAAATTTTATTAAATTAAAAAGACTTAATCTTTAAGTATCAAAGTCCTTCTTCATTAAATGCTAAGATTGTTCTTGCCAATAATTCCACATAATTATCCCGGATGAGTAGGATCAACTTTAAACTATTCAATGTAAACAGATTATCTGGAGGTTTCTATTGAATAGATAAATGCATCTGATTTGTAATATCCAATATTATATTCAATAGGCCTTTGTCCCTGGTCAAAAATAAACCTTTTCCTGAATAAAATGGGACTCCCCTCCTCAACTCCTAGCTTTTGCGCAATAAAGGAATCTGCGGCCTTGGCACTAATTTCATCTTTTGATAAACTGGGAATTACGGAATATTCTTTTTCTAGCAATTCATATAAAGGGCTTCTAAAATCCTCTTCCCCTGTAAGGCCAACGCGTGGATGAAAGTAAGACGCAAAATAAACTATAGGCTCGTCATTCGTTCCTCTAACCCTTTCCATTTTTAAGATTTCCCGGTCGGCATTTATTTCAAAAAAACAGCATAGAGCCTTGTCCGGAAATTCCCAGCACACATGGAATTCGAAGTTTTGGACGGGTAATCCTTGCATGATCATCTCCTGTGAAAAACTATGCCAATTAGTTGATTTGGAACTAAAAGGCAGATTTGCAACTTTTGTTCCATACCTCTTCTTTCGAACTATCAGCCCTTCAGATACTAATTTGCTTATAGCCAATCTCACGGTAGCACGGGAAACACCGAGCTTGGCAGCCAGATGTAATTCATTTGGAAAGATCTTCCCGTCTTTGTATTCTTGTTCGGTGATCAAAGCCCTTAACAAGTTCTCGGTTTGCACATGTAGTGGTATGTTACTTTTACGATTTATAGCAAGTTTCATGTTTTATGATGAGTTTTATAGTTAGTAATAAGCTATGATGACTACAACTTTCACCAGTTTTTGTAGCCGTTTTCAATACGTTTATTAATGAATAGCTGTATTCCTCTACAACCAACTTTAGTTTTCAGAGCCATCCTAAACACAGCCATCCTCTTGAGATGTTCAAACTGAACTCAGATAGAAGACGAAAAGCGATGGATTATACTTATTGTGGTAAAGGAAAAACAGGGATTGAAACTACGTCTTTGGCCGCATTCAAAAGTTGCGTTAAATCACTTATAAAATCCTTTCTGTATTGGACAATAAATAGATGCTGCAATAGCTGAGCATATGATTTTGAACTGCGAAAATCCTTCAAAATTTCTAAACAAGTAGATTCATAATCGCCAAATAAATCAACAAACGAACAAGTTTCTACATCTCCACTGATATCCACCATGCCGAATCTTAGGTTTTCGGCTTGCAAGGTTTTTGGTGCAAACCTTACATCATCACTTTTTCTACGCTTAATTGTAGTCCACAACTCTTTTTCATCATTTACGAGTGACCATTTCATAAGATTTCTATGTAAAAAAAGTATTTCACCGTCAGGATCATGCTGAACCATAGTAAAACCGTAAAATTCATTATTAGCATTCATGTATCCGCAGCTGCCTACTGGTTTGGGAATCATGTAATACGTACTTTTTAATGCTAACCATGCAAATTTGAAAGTATCCTTATCTCCCAATAGCATTTTATAATAAATCTGATGATTAACATTAAAATGCATACTCAAATTAAGCTCCTTCCAGCATTTTTCCTTGTTGATAAGTAATTGCCCGCTTTCCTGTTCAATAGTATCGTAGGCGGTTGAGTTTACGACTTTCCAGATCATATTACTTTTTGCTGTGGTCCATGCATCCGGCCAGAAGATAGTTCCATGCTTTATATACTCATTACAATCAAATAAATAACTCGGATCTCTGACACAGTTATTGTCTGCATCAAGAAACAGGACTTCTTTGAATGAACTATGTAGAATAGCAAAAGGCTTCATTACATAACCTTTAAGCGGTGCTTTAGAATAATCGTTACAATTAATACAAGTCACATTGAAATCTTGAAATTTTTGAATCATTGAAGAGTTTATTTCATTTCCCTCATACCATAACTCAATTGGCAAGTTACATCCCAGTTTCCTTAGCATCGCGATACTTACCCATGCACAGGGTATATACAAAAACCCGCCCGCGCACATAACAATACCTTTTCCAAAAAAATCATTCGGATACGCAGGTATGTTATGGACAAATTCCTTCCATTCGTTTTTTAAATTTGATATTTCTTTCCGGCTAAGCCGAAAATTATTCTCCCTTACAAAGTTTCCGGTAAATCGCTGAATTACCGGTTTGGTGATTTTCTCTCCCATAAATAATATTGTTTTTGCTTTATATTATGTCGGCTGATGAGTCTCGACACAGGAACATTTCTTAAACTTGTCGGATTGGACGGCATGTTAGACGCAACGTTCAACCCTATTTAAATTACGATTTACGCATATCAATACTCATCTGTTTTAATAAGGAATCTTTCACTTCAGCAACAGATATTTCTTTCATACAAATACAACCGTATGGGCACTTACTTTTTAAAAGCACATCAATACAAGGTGCGCATTGTAGATTTTTATAAAGATTGATATTATTCTTGTGCCCCCAGATCTGGGGGGTCGATGGACCGTACAACACGACGCCAGGCAGGTCAACTGTATTAGTTGCATGTGCCATAAATGAAACCACACCAAGAAAACTTTTTGCATATTTTAAGATAGCAATTGATTCCCTTAACGTAGTTTCCCCTCGCATATCGATCGCCCCATTGATTTTTTTTTCCGTTTTCAAGCCTAATTGAATGAAAGTATATTCTGGCATTGTCCGAATTAATTCTTCCCAATTTTCTACCGGCCAATGTTGATTTGCCGAGGTCTGAGAAGTAATATTAATTATTATGGGGTTACTATACTTACTTAATAATTTTAAAGCTCTAGTTTCTTCCTCTTTCTTTAGATAAATTTCAAGCCTCTGCTCAGCTAATTCCACCCCTATCAATTCAGCAATCATTGCTGACGAATGTATAGCATACCCTTTGCTTGGAACACATGAACCATAGTTATTTACATGATATTTCTTGAGCGCTATATGAGGTCGAAAAAAATGCAAAGTCATGTCTAGCGGTAATGTCCAGAATGAAATTATTTTCAATTTATCAATAAATGGATTGTTTGAATAAATATCGTAGTGTCCTTGATTTACGCAATAGACAACTATTTTACTTTCTGGATGCTTTAATTTTATAGATCTAAACACGGGCGTAGTTAATAAAGCATCGCCCAGCCCTCCAGACGATACTATTTTAAATACTTTGGAGGTTTTCATCATATTCGAAATTTGATTGTATTGTTTTTAATTCTTTATAGGCAAATTCATAGACCGCTTTTTCTTTATAGAGGAAATCCAGCTGCCGAAGGTCCCTTTTGCGGATTTCTTTTTCCATTTCCAAATTAAGGGCATTTGTGATTACCTGTAATTTGCTTGCATATTCAGAAACTTTTTCCTG